>CANQBX010000006.1 GCA_947589095.1 uncultured Lachnospiraceae bacterium | reverse complement strand
CAAAGTTTGTAAAAGGCTTTTATTTTAAGCAAGTCGCCAAGAAGACCGCTGTTGTACTTTTTATTGAACAGTAAATTGTAAGCTCATTGCATTGCTCACAGAAGCACCTCCAAATACTGACGCAGAACATTTATTACGCGCATCTCTTTAGCGTAAGAATTTAGTTTATTTAAATCTTTTTTAGGGTTAGCCGCATACAATTTTAACGCAGTGAGAAACGTTTCTGTTCCCAGTTTATTTCGGCTGCGGATCACATCGCAGATTGTGCGTTCAAGATCGTATGCGGGAACATCATTTCCGGCGGGAGTCTTCAGTGTACTCTTGCCGAGATCAAACAGTTCTGGCTTGATGTAATACACCTTGCACTCTGACTTGATCGCTGCAGAAGGAATGCAACCGGATGGTGCAGTGATGGTATGCTCAAAAGGTGTCCGATCAGAAATGCCGTGAAGGTAGAGCGCTGTTTCGTGAGAAAAAATAATTCTCTCCGAACGTTTGCTGATGGACAGTAGCTCATCTTGTATATCGTTGGGAAGAATGTACTGGCCTTTTACGATGCGATGGATTCTTTCTTCTTTGCACAATTTATAAAGTATCGCTTTGGAAATGCCATGTTGCGCTGCAATTTTCGCTTCTATAATACCGCCATGCTCTTTCGCAATGGCGGCGAGCTCAGTCATAAAATCCATTTGCTCACCTCGTCAAAATTACATAATAATATTATACTCACAATTACGACTATAGTCAATGGGTTCGGAATAATATGCGAAAAATAATTGCAATTAAGTTATGGCATGAGTCAAGAGGTTTGGGTACTCCCAACAAAATAAAATGAGCGCGAGAGCTGCAAGCCCGAAACGCTCATTTTTCCGCTGTGTACGGACAGCGGATTTGCTTGCTATTCTTCCTAAAACCGTATTCACGCAGAAGCGGCATCCTCGGCTTTTCAAAGCAGAGAATGCCGCTGTTCTCAAAATAATTTCTCTCAGCACCCCCTCACTTGTTGGAAAAGTGTCCGTTGTAAAGTGAGAGGGAATTTGCCGTTCACAAAAATTTTACAATTTAGAGGTGTGCATTTTGGCAAAAAATGTCCGTTGTCTTATAGAGGGATATTTTTAGTGTCATATACAAAAGCGTCGCAAAGATGTCCATTGTATAGCAAGGGAATACCTTCTCAACCTTAAAATCTATTGCCGGCCAAAGGAGGAATGATACATGGCAAACAGAGTAAGACCAATTCGCAAGGAAATCTGCCTGACCGAGCAGGAGGAACAGATCATCAAATCCAAGATGGCGGAGATTGGGACGCACAACTTCGGATCGTATACTTCCGATCTCGCGCCGAAGCGTTCGATCGCTTTCGGTCAAATGATTATCCGTATGCTATTCTTTCCCAAAGCCGCCTTCTCTGTTACGCATACCTTAAAACGCTTCCTTAGCTTTGCTACATGCCTTCTATCGGGCCGTTTTTTCCCACTGTCACCTGTACAGCAGATAATTGCAAGCTTTCCCTGGAGCGCTTTCCGGCCAGGCGCCGTAATCAGCTCATGATCCGTATGCTGCGAACCATGATGCGGCGCGATCAGGTAATCGATTGACGTATCCGCGAACCGATTGGCATTGCTTGCGCTGCGGGCCTTATTGAACGAGGCATAATTTACATCGCCCATCATCAGGAGACACTCTTCTTTCACTTTATCCTCGTATTCGATCACAATCCCCTCACAATTCGCGTAACTCGCGTCGCAGGACGCTTTTTCGCCCATGTATAAACGATAGACTGCATCCACCTGCCCGGCCCGGTTCAGAATATCGATCTGTCCGATCTCGCGGGCGCCCAAGCCTCCCGTCGAAGGACGCTTCGCCAAAAACAGATGATGACACGAATCAAGATACTTAGCAAGTCTCCGTGCGTCGGCGTACGCATCATGGCAATCCGGAGCAAACCAGTCTTTTTCAAGACACGCCTTCTTCAGAACTGCACTTCCCGCCACATGATCCATATCCCAGTGCGACAGGATGAAAAAGTCCGGTTCCAGCCTACAAATTTCCTTCATGGACTCCACGTATGAATATCTTACCCCGGGTTTAATCACCTTCGGACGGTGTCTGTAGTTAAAACCTATATCATAGAAGAAGCTGGCATGATCTCCCCGAACAAATATGCAGTTCCCGTCGCCGATCTTATATGCGTCGACCGTTTCCATGTGGTTTAAACGCAAATTTCCTTTAAGCTTCCGAGTAAAAGAAGCATCGTCCGGATAAGCGGCCCCACTCAATGCATAGGTCGTCTGAATGCCTCTCAATACATCTTCAATAACCTCTTTCTCTCCGGTTACATAAATTTCCCCTTTCCTCTTCGTAATCCGGCTGGCGCTTTCAACAGCATAACCCTCCAGATCAACATAATGGAATCTGTCAGAAGGACTGAATGTACACGCCATCCACAGATAAGGCGACTGCCTGCCATCCCCCGGCTGCCCCTGCCGGTCGCCTGCTAAGCGCTCCTGCTGCCGCCGCAGTTCTTCGTATTTGTCTTTTGACAATTCCACAACAAAGCCGAACAAATACGGACGGTAATACTGCCGGGCCGCCTCCGCATACTCCGGATCCGTCTCGTCGCTCATCGCCCGGAACATCATGGTATCATAATCCAGCATCTGCAGCGTCAGCAGCGAGCAGGACAGCGTAATGTATCCGGATTCCGATTCCCAGTCGGGCCGCTCTTCATCACGGCACAGATTTTGGATCTGAATGTACATCCTTGAATGGTCATTATAGGCATTTTGGAACATTTCATGACAGAGCTCGTGATTTGTTATTAAGAAAAAATCGGTGATCGGTTTTCTCCCGCCGTTTCTTTCTTTTGGCTCTTTCATATCAATATCATATCCGCAAAAAGGCCATATATTTCTGCATAAATATCTGCACTTCGCCCAATCTCCCTTGTTCTTATCATACAGTTCTTTCGATGCCGCCGTATAAAGCTCCAGCCTTTCAGCAGCAAACGCCTCGATTTCTTTCTTAAACCGCATTTCCCCACACATCTTCCCACACATTTCCCCATACATCTTCTGTACCCCTTTCTTACCTTTCTTTATCTGCGCTAAAATCTCATCCATCCGCTTCTGCTCTTCATCTATTCTCCTCTTTTCTTCATTCATCTGATACCGGGCCGCCTCTGCGTCCATCCCATATGGTATCTCCGAAAACACTCCGGGCACCTCCTTAACGTCCCCCGATATTCCGACAGATCATGATACAGCTCCCCAAACACCGGAGGCCGATTCCGTCTACCTAAAAATAAACTGCACCAGAATCATGTAACAGACAGTGCCCCCTGCAATGCTGAGAAGCGTGTTGCGGCGCCACAGATGAAGGGCGGCCGTCGCGGCCACGGCAATCAGCTCGGGCAGGCCGTAAGGCCAGGCCAGCGGAGTGATGCCCCGCAGGCAGTAGACCACCAGCATGCCTATGATGGCGTACGGGAGGACCTTGCCCAGATAGGTGATATATTCCGGCGTCTTCCGCCTGCCGCCCAGAAGAAGAAACGGAAGGAAACGAAGCAGCGCCGTCACAATGGCGGCGGCCGCGATCAGCGATATGGCGCGGGTATCAGTCATGGCGGAACCTCCTTTCGTTCGAATCGGACGCGGCGGGACGTTCGGACTGTACGCTTCCGGACGCCTGCGGCGGCAGGGCCGCCCCCGCGGCCTGCGCATCCGTGTCATGCTTACCGGCATCGGCCGCCTCTCTGCGTTCGAGCGCCGGCCTTCCCAGCGAAAGCCCCGCCAGGATCAGGATCATGGATGGTATCAGGAACAGATCGCCGCCGAAAAGCGCCAGGCAGACCACGGTGATGCATACGCCGGCGACCGCCGGAACATGGTCCTTCGCCGTCACCCATTGCTCCACGAAAACCGTCACGAAAAGAGCCGTCATAGCGAAATCGATCCCCGCCGAGTTGAACGTAACCGCCGAACCCACGACCGCGCCCAGGGCGCTTCCGATGATCCAGTAAATCTGGTTGAAAAGCGACACTAGGAAATAGTAAAGATGCGGATCCGCTCCCTCCGGCGTGTCGCCGTGGCACACCAGGGAATACGTCTCGTCCGTCAGCGCGAAGACCAGATAGGGCTTCTTTGCGCCGGCGCCCTTATATTTGTCGATCATGGAGATGCCGTAGAACAGGTGCCGGGCGTTAACCATCAGCGCAGCCAACGCCGTGGAGATCACAGAAGCGCCGGAGGCCAGCAGGCTGACCATCAGATATTGCATGGATCCGGCGTAGATGAACACGCTCATGCCCAGAACCCACCAGAAGCCGTAACCGGCGTTCTCGGAGAGGATACCGAAGCCGAAGCCAAGAACCAGATAGCCGGTCATGACCGGGAGCGTCCGGATCACGACCTGTCTGAGAAGATTTCGGGTCATATGTATCTTACCTCTGAATCATACGGATATTTCGGAAATACCGGCCCCGCCCGCCGCTCCGGCGGGAAGGCCCGGTTCCGATTCGATTATTATAACGGATCCGTCTGAAAACGCAGGTCCTGCGATCTCCGGATCTTCGCCGCAAAGAAACCTTCGTACAGCCCGGTCGGGCAGACGCAGACGGTTCCGGGGATCGACGCCGGCAGAAGCGGAAGCTCTTCAAGCATCGGATGCTCGATCGGAACGATCTCCGCTTTCGCGCCGGGCAGTACTCTCCGTAAGACGACCTCATTTTCGCATTCCAGTACGGAGCAGGTGGAATAGACCATCTCGTGTCCCGGCTTCAGAAGCTGAAGCGCCTTGCGAAGAAGCGCCTCCTGCGTGCGGACGGAACGGTCGATGAGTTCCATGGTAATGAGCCCGTCCGGCTTCCGGCTCCGCTTTTCGGTTCGCCGCCGGCTGCCGGCCGCTTCTTCCAAAGCGTCGTCGGTCGCCGGCGCCGCAGGAAGGCGGATCGTCCCGCTGCCGCTGCAGGGCGCGTCCAGAAGGATCTTGTCAAATGAGAAAAACGGATCCAGCTTCCGCGCGTCCTCGTTCAGCACCGGAATGCCGCCGGCGCCCTGCCTGGCGAGATTGTAGCGCAGCCGCTCCGCGCGGGCATAGTTCTTCTCACATGCGGTGATCTGCGCCGTCCCGCGGGAGAGCGCCGCCATCTGGGTCGTCTTGCCGCCGGGCGCAGCCGCCATATCGAGGATCGTTTCTCCCGCGCGCGGCTCAAGGATCAGCGGCGGGATCATCGACGACAGGCTCTGCAGATAGATCTCCCCATTTTCATAGATATCCAGCGCCCGCACCTCCGGCTCCCGCGCCTGTTCCAGGATCAATGCGTCCGGATACCACCGCGTCTCCCTCCAGCCGATCCCGGCCGCCGTCAGTCGTTCCTTCACGCGGGCTGCGTCCGTCTTAAGGGTATTCGCCCGAAGCGTCACAGGACGGCGCTTTGTGTAACCGTCCAGGATCCGGGCGGTTGTCTCCGTTCCGTACCGGGCGGTCAGCATTTTCCGCAGAAAATCCGGGATCTGTACCGACATATCCATTACCCCGTTCTCCATCGCAGCCGTGCGTCTACTCCATCTCCGCCAGCGTCGGATACGACGCGATGGCTCCCAGCCTGGTCACGCTGATCCCGCAGAACTTATTGGAAAACGCCAGATACCCCGCCATCTTCTCTGCGGTCAGATCCGCGATATTGCCGGCGTCCACGCCGTCCCGGGACAGGCAGTAGAGGAAGGAGCCGATGAAGCCGTCGCCCGCGCCGGTGGTGTCCACAGCGGCGACCTTCCGGCCGGCGGCGAAGCCCTTGGCCGTCTTCGTATAGCACTCCGCGCCGTCCGGTCCCTTGGTATAGATGACCAGCTTCGTATTGCCGGAAAGCAGTTCCGGCAGCGCGTCGGTGATCTCGGTCCTGCCGGTAATGAATTCCAGCTCCTCGTCCGACACCTTCAGGATATCGGCCATGGGCGCGAACTCCCGCACCACACGGCGAAGCTCATCCGTATCGTCCCACAGCGCCAGACGCAGGTTCGGGTCGAAGCTGACCAGGGCGTCTGCCTCGCGGGCATGGCGGATCGCCCTGCGGTGGGCTTCCTTCATGGGCCAGTCGCCCAGGGACACCGAGCAGAAATGCAGCGCGAAGATGTCCTTGAACCACGCCTCTTCCACCGCCTCCGGCTTCAGCAGCATGTCCGCGCCGGGCTTGCGGTAGAAGGAGAATTCCCGGTTGCCGTCCTCCTGCAGCGCCACGAAAGCCAGCGATGTGTTCGCTTCTTTGGTACGCTTTACGCAGGCGCAGTCGATGCCGCAGTCCGTCAGCTCCTCCACGATCTTATCGCCAAAGGGATCGTCTCCGAGCTGGGTGATCATGGATCCGCTTCCGCCCAGCTTCACATAGGCCCCGACCACATTGGCGGGCGCGCCGCCCACCTTCGGCTGGAACGCGGTGACGTGGCGGATGGGTCTGCCGGACTCCGCCGGGATCCAGTCAATAAGTGCTTCTCCGATTGCCAGTAAACGCTTCATAGTCTTATCCTTCCTTTCTATCGGGTCCCGCGCCGCGAAAGCGCGGGCGTGATCCGGTGATCCTTCTGCCGTGAATGTTCCCATAAATGTCTCGGCCGCAGGCGTTCATCCCCGCCCGCAGCGCGGATCCCAACCGGCCAGTATCCCACGCAGCTCGTCCACCACGTCGCCGGCAGACTTGCCGGCCTCATCAATGGTGATGTCTGCGTATTTCTCATAGAGCGGAACCCGCTCGTTATAGAGATCCAGAAGCGTCATACCGTCCCGCAGGGCCACGCCCCGGTCCTTCAGATCGCCGAGACGCGCTTCAAGCGCCTCATAGGTAACCCGGAGGTAGACCACCGTTCCGATCTCCTTAAAATGCTCCATAGCCTCCCGCCCGTAGATCACGCTTCCTCCCGGCGCGATCACCGCGCGGACAGGCGTCAGTCCGGCGTTCACACGGTTCTCGATCGCCAGGAACCCGTCCAATCCGTCCTGCGCGATGATCTCCTTCAGAAGCCGGCCTTCCTGCTCCTGGATCACGATATCCGTATCGATAAAGGAATATCCCAGGCGCTTGGCCAAAAGCACGCCCGCCATACTTTTACCGGCGGCCGGCATGCCGATCAATATGATATTATTATGCTGAACGCTCAAATCCCTACTGGTCTCCTGTCTGTATATTCTGCCGCGGCATTACGGTCCGCCCTGCTGCTATTTCCTCTTACCGGCCGGCTTCTTCTCCACCGAGTAGCCGAACTTCCCCAGCTTCTCTCCCAGCCGGAAATACTCGCCGTGGGAATAAGCCGTCAGATCGGCGTCGTTTAAGCGGAACTTTCCGTTCTCATCGATATAGCTGTCCTCTACCGTCACGCCCACAATCTCCGCCACGAACATATCGTGGCTGCCCAGCGGGATCACCTGCCGGACCTTACACTCCAGATTCACCGGGCTCTCGGCGATGCCCGGAGCCGCGATATGCTGCGACGGCAGGGGCGTCAGCTTCATCTCCGCGAACTTGTCCACATCTCTTCCGGAACGGACCCCGCAGTAATCGGTGGCAAAGGTCAGATCCTTCGTCACCAGATTGATCACAAACTCGCCGGTCTCCCGGATGATCCCATAGGAATGCCGCACCCGCTGGATGGAAACGGACACCATCGGCGGGGTCGAACAGACGGTTCCGGCCCATGCCAGCGTGATAATGTTCGGCTTCTCGCCGGGGCGCCGGCAGCTCGCCATGATCACCGGCAAAGGATATAAAAGATTGCCTGATTTCCAATTCTGCTTCGCCATAATCGAACTCCTTTTACAGTCTTATCGTCCGCGCCGGCCGCGGGCGCCGCAGCGGCCCGCCGCATATCTTCGGCGCCGGCCGCTCAGTCATTATCCGGCAGCAACTTCACCGTCACCATGATATTGCGCAGGAAACCGCCCTCCGGCAGTTCGATGTCCTCCGCGTGCGACACCTCCGGCATCAGGACCGTCTCCTCCTCCAGTTCCACGCAGATCCAGTCGTATGCCGCCTCTCGGGCGTTCTGCAGCGCGTCGTCCAGATCCGGTCCGTCCGCCTCGCAGCTCTCCAGATCCGGGAAATATACATGGTATCCGTCGTCCTCGTCATGCGGCACGACCGCCGCAGGGTATGTAAATGTCATCTCGTTTCTCCTTCTCAGCCGGCGCGCCCATCCCGGGCCTCCCGGCTTCTTCTGTCCCGCGGCCGGCAGTCCCGGTCCCGCGGCCCTAACCTTCCAGTTCCAGCAGGATCGCCGGAATCAGCTGCTTCTTCCGCGACACCACGCCGGACAGCAGCACCCGGTTCGGCTTGTCCTCTTCTTCCATCTGAAACGCGTTCTGGATCATCCGCTCGGCGCCCTGTCCGTCGCACAGAAGCACCGTAGTCTCCGTCAGAATATTCGTCAGCATCAGAAACATCATATCCAGGCCCCGGCGCGTCCGCTCCGTCTTCAGATACGGAAGCATCCGCCTCTCCAGTTCTTCCAGCTCCTGGGCGTTCAGCGAATTGATCTGCCCCACGCCGAACGTGGTCTTCCCCACCGTGAACAGCTTGAAATCCTGATACAGGATGTCCTCCTCGGACTTACTGGCGAAATTGCTGCCGGCCGCGAACATCTCCATCGCGTACTTCTCCACATCGATCCCGGCGATCCGCGCCAGCTCCGCCGCCGCCTGCCGGTCGACGTCCGTACAGGTGGGCGAGCGGAACAGAAGCGTGTCCGACAGGATCGCGCTGCACAGAAGTCCGGCCGTCTGCTTATCGACCGCGACAGCATTCTCCCGGTACATCTGGTAGACGATGGTAGCCGTGCAGCCCAGCGGCTGGTTGCGGAAATACACCGGCCCGATGGTCTCGATGGAGCCGAGCCGGTGATGGTCGATGATCTCCACGATATGCGCGTTCTCGATACCGTCCACCGCCTGGGACTTCTCGTTATGATCCACCAGGATCACCGACTTGCCGCGGGCGCCGAGGAGATTCCGGCGGGAGATCATTCCCTTATACTTGCCGTCCTCATCCAGGATCGGGAAGTCGCGGTGGCGCTTGCTGGCCATCACGTCCTTGATCTCATCCACCACGTCCGTCTCCTGGAACGTGATCAGATGGTCGCTCTTCATGAAATACCCGATCGGCATGCTCTGGTTGATCAGACGGGCCGCCGTAAACGCGTCGTAAGGCGTGGTCATCACGGTGCAGCCCTTCTCGGCCGCCAGCTTCTTGATGGTCATGGACACCGCCGCTCCCTCGCAGACAATGATGCAGTCCGCGCCCATCTCAATGGCGCACAGCTGGGATTCATAGCGGTTCCCCAGGATCACCAGGTCGTGCTCGCTGATGTAATACTCCATCATATCCGGATTCGCCGCCGCGATCAGCACCTTTCCCTGGGAGAAATAGCCGTTCTCGTCGCCGACGAGCAGCAGGCCTTCCAGCGTCTCGATGATGTTGGAATACTTCGTGCAGGCCTTGGACAGAATACTGCTGTCCAGCACGTCCAGATAGGTCCTGGCAATGTCGCTGACCGTGATCAGCCCTTCCAGGGTACCGTCCTCCGCCACCGCCGGCAGCGTCACCAGACTGTCCTTCTGCATGATGTTCCAGGCGTTCTTCAGGGAAATGTTCCGGTTCACGCCGGGCACCTGACGGATGTCGATGTCCCGCACCTCGGTCCGCACATGGCGCACCCGCGCAGGCTTCTCCACCCCGAAATACCGCAGCACGAACAGCGTCTCTTCGTTCATATGCCCCGCCCGGGCCGCCTCATAGTCGTCGCCGGTCAGCTTCCGCTTCAGCGCCGCGTAGCAGACGGCCGAGCAGACGGAATCCGTGTCCGGATTCCTGTGACCGATCACCAGGGTCTTTTTCTTATTATACTCCGCCATGTTTCCTCCAAAATAGCATCCCGCCGAAAACATACTCCCGCCGCTTGTGGTATCACCCATTATACTACATTCTGAATGGACCGTACAGACAGGAATTTGCACAAAGATTTCTGCCGAAATTCCTTTTTCCGCGCCCGGGCGGAAGTATATTTTTCTGTGTTCACAGTTTGTTTACATTTTGTTTATACCTAATTCACACGCACCCTCTACAATCATTTTATAAGAAATGCACAGAAACTAAGTTTTAACCACCTATTCCTTTGACATTATGCACATAGATTTTTTCATAATTGCCCCGGCTGGCAACAGCCGGGGTCTCCTCATTTTATAGAGCGCGGACATTCCGGTACGCTCTTTTTTAGTCGTATCCGGATGCAAAAAAGGCCTGCCGGCGGCAGACCTTTTGCATCGCGTCAATCCAGCACCATACGCGCCGCGCCGTAGATTCCGGCGTCATTGCCCAGCCTGGCCAGGCCGATCAGCGGCCGGTCTTCGGACAGCGTCTCATACTCCTCGTAATATTTCTGAATCATGTCGATCAGGAACTGCCCGGCCCTGGACACGCCGCCGCCGATCACGAAGATTTCCGGATCGATCGTCAGCGCCAGCTGCGCCAGAGCGCGGCCCAGATAATAACCGACGCACTCGACGACTTCCATGGCCAGACCGTCCCCGGCCTTGGCCGCGTCGAGCACATCCTTGGCCGTCAGCCTGCTCTCTTCAATATCGCGCAGGGAGGATTCGTCCCCGGAGGAATCCAGGAACCGCTTCGCCTCCCGGACGATGCCGGTGGCGGAGGCCACCTGCTCCAGACATCCGCGGCTGCCGCAGTTGCAGTACTCCGTCTCATCGTCGCGGGCATGGGTATGTCCGATCTCCCCGGCCAGACCGTGCCGTCCGGCGACGATCTTCTGGTCTATGACCACGCCGCCGCCCACGCCGGTGCCCAACGTGATCATCACGATATCGTCATATCCCTTGCCGCCGCCCTGCCACATCTCGCCCAGGGCCGCTATATTCGCGTCGTTGGCGCACTGGACCGGAAGCCCGTCCAGCATCAGGCTCAGATCGCGGGCCGGATACCCGGCGCCCCAGCCCAGGTTCACACAGCGGGGCACGAAGCCGTTGCGGGCAACGGGTCCCGGAACGCCCATGCCGGCGCCGCCCACATCCGGGAAACGGATCCCCATCTCATCAAGCGTCCGCCGGATGGAGACCGCTATGTCTGTCAGAATATTGCAGCCGTTATGTTCCGTCCTCGTGGGGATCTCCCATTTGCGTATAAGGGTTCCCGACTGCTCAAATACCCCGAGCTTTACCGTGGTGCCGCCCACATCAATTCCGATACAGTACTTTTCCATATTTCGTCTCCTTCTCAATGCAGTAACAGCTCCTGCATGGTCTGCGGTCCCGTCACGATGATCTGATTGGGAAGCTTGCCATTGGTGATCCTGGCCACCGTGTAATCGAACGTTCCCTCATACTTCAGACTGCCGTAATGGTTATAGATCCTGCAGGAATTCTCATTGTACAGAAAAATCATATCTCCTTCTACGGCCGCCTGCGCGTAGTCGTAGCTGAATTCTTCCGAAAATGCCTTCGTGCCGTCGGCTTCATACACGTCCATACGGTATTCATTCTCGCCGGACGGGGAATAAACAATAACGCCCACATAATTTTCATTATAGAAAATGCTGCGGATCTCCTCTTCCACCGGGATCAGAAGCGTCATCTCCGGCGACATCTGGTCGCGGAGACTGTAAAAGGTCAGGCTGTTGTCCGCGAACGCGACCGCGCGGGTATCGCTCAGACACGCCACACGGGCCACCATGCTGTCGTCGTAGATCTCATGGAATCCGCCTACCATACGGTTCACGGCGTTCTTGCCCACCTCGGAGAAGTTATAGAACGCGACCCGGTTCTTAAGCTGTCCGCCCTGTACGTAGAAATAGGACCCCATCAGGACGTTGCCGTCCGGAGTCAGGTCGGCGTCCAGCACATAGCCGATCCCCATATCATCCTGGCTGTCGGCGCTGCTTAAAAGGCCCTTAATATAGATCTCCAGCTCCGAGCCGTCCCGCTGATAGTAATAGACGCTGCTGGAAAGCTGGTCCTCCACGATCGCCGCCACCATGCCTCTGGAGGAAATGGATATCCGGGAGATCGGCAGCACCGTCGTAGCGATCCCGAGGCAGCCGGTCTGATCGCAGATATAGATGCTGTTGCCCTGCTGGTCGGCAATGGCGGCGTACCCGCCGCAGACCGCCACGACAGGAGCGTTCATCTCGTAGCTCTGGATCCAGATATCCTTGCCGGAAGCGTCGATATAGGAAGCGCCGTCGCGCGTGTACTTGATCACATTTTCTCCGAAGCTTACATAGCCGGTAAATGTGCCTTCCGTCTGTTCCATCTGCCGCTCCCACACAACGGTCGTATTCTCCAGCTTCGCGAACCGGTTATACCAGTAAATACCGCCCAGAACTCCCGCCGCAACGCACAGAATGACGATAACGACGGTCATGCGGCGGCGGATCGTCCTGTTATGAGCCTTACGGATCGTCGCCGCGCTCTCCTCCCGCTGGCGGCTGGCTTCGGCCGCCGCGGACCGGGCCGTCTCGCGGATCGTATCGGGAACCGGCTGCCCGGCGGAGATCATCCGGCTGCGCAGCTGGTTTTTCTTAAATTCGCGGTTGGTGGAATCAGAATAGCTCATCATTGGTTCTCCCTTTACTGGAACGAAGGCGCATACAGTGCCTGCCGCCTAACAGTATAGCACATATTTCCCAATTAAGGAAGGATTAAATTCTCTCCCGCAGTGATTGTATCCTCATTCTCCAAACCGTTCAATTCGCAAATTTGCTCCATCAGGCTCCCATTGCCGTAACGCTCCAGGCAGATTCCGTAAAGAGTGTCTCCGGGCTGAACCAGATAAAGGCTCTGGCCGGCCAGCACCTCGCGGGCGGGGGCCCGCTCCTCTCCCGAACCGGCGCCTTCGGCCGTGCCGGCTTCTCCGGACGCCGCGGACGCCCCGCCGGACGCGCTGTCTGCCGCGGGCGCCGTTCCGCCGGACGCCTGGTTCGTCCCGCCGGACGCCTGGTTCGTCCCGCCGGACGCCTGGTTCGTCCCGCCGGACGCCTGGTTCGTCCCGCCGGCTGCCTGATTCATTCCGCCGGACGCCTGGTTCATTCCGCCGGCTGCCTGGTTCATTCCGCCGGCTGCCTGGTTCATTCCGCCGGCTGCCTGGTTCATTCCGCCAGCTGCAAGGGTCGTCTCTCCGGTCGTTCCGCCGGATGCCGTACCGACTCCCCCGGACCCATCTCCCGCTGACACGCCGCCGGACGCCGGATCTGTACCGCCTGCCGCTTCTCCGCCGGCCGGGGCGGCGCCGCCCGCTCCGGCCACCATCTGGCCTTCGTTCACCGCCGGAACCGTCTGCGGACTGCCGCCGATACCGGAACCGTCATTTTCATCCTCCCCGGCTGTCAGTCCGAGACGTCCCGCGATATCCTCGACAATCACCTGACTGGCCTGTCCGGCTTTATCCGGGCTGTCCGTAAGACCCGTCTTCCCGCTTCCGGAAAGCCTGTCCGACGCGTCTTCATTCAGCATCCCGGCGGGCAGGACCGACGTCAGTACCGCCTCCATTTCCTTCATCTTCTCATAATTGTTCACCATGGTCACGCCGCCGGCCAGCACCAGGATGCCCAGCGCCGTACAGAGACCGCCCAGCACACGCACCGTCCCGCGCCGGGCCGTTACCTGGTTCTTGTTCTCCTCCATGCGCTGCCGGAAATCCCGGATCACCGGATCTCCGGCGCCTGTCTCCACCCGCCGCACGTCCTTGCGCAGGATCATATAATCCTGCATCATCTGGTTGCGCTCGTAATACACGCAGTAGCCGCGAAGCCGGCAGAAGCCGTCCTCCGACGCCACATATACAGCCTCCTCGCCGTCCAGCCCGCTGTTCAGATACATCAGCTGGTTCTTTCCCGCGAAATATTTTCCATGCTCTTTCCAGTAATTCAGCGGGCTCAGGCCGCATCCCGGCGCGCCGCAGAGAAACCATCCCAGAACCACCCGCTTCGGAAACATCTGTTCCATGGCCTGATAGGTCTTTCTCCACGCCTGTTCCGTGAACTGGACCTTCTCTCCGGGTTCCGTGATATCTTCGACCTCCATGGCCCCGTCCACGAACAGAAACGGCAGCCCGTCCCGCTCCTCGGCCGTCCCGAGGAGCACGCCCGCACGCAGGTCCTGCCCACCCTTCGGAAAAAGCCGTTTCAGATACGTATTTACATAGTCCTCCAGATACAGCCGTACCGTTTGATCCCTCTCCCCGATCTGCCGGATGTTCTTCGGCAGTCTCGGAAACGGATTATATAAGTCTCCCATACTTGATCACCCCGCTATTCATTCTGATACCCGGCCCGGATTCATGCTTTTTCGCGCAGGCACGAAGCGCGCGGCCCCCGGGCCGGGCATCATCATCATATCACGGGGAATGTGCGGAATCTGTCAAATGAACGCGCTCCGCTCCCATAATTTTTCGACAAGGCAGATGCTCTCGCTGATGCACTCCGCCATCTGCATGACCGTACCAAGCCGGATGCTCTGAAGCATCAGCGGATCGCCAGCCCCGCCGCTGCTGACCACCCCGGTGATAAAAATATCCCCCACCGGCTGCAGCTGTTTGCTGACGCCCAGCCCCGGCTTTATGGCACCGCGCCCCAGAGTAACGCTTCCCACACGGCTTCCGGCCCCTACGGAAGCATCCACGGCCACGATCAGATGGTTCGGATAATAGCGCTTCAGAAGTCCGGCGGTCTCCCTGAGATTCATCGCGTGGACAGGACGGTATATGGTTCCGAGCACCTGGATATGCTTCAGCCCCTTTCTCCGCAGATGGTAACCGATCAGCGGTCCCAGGCTGTCGCCGGTAGACCGGTCCGTACCGATGCAGAGGACCAGCACCTCCGTCTTATGCTCTCTCTTAAGCGCGTCCCGGATCATCAGATAGAGGCGGGCCGCCAGCTTCACCGGCTCGTACTCCGCCGCCGTATCAAAATAGTAAAGCTCCCCTCGTTCCAGGGGAGCCTTGTGTCTTCTCATTTCCATATCGATCGTTCCACCCCGTCCGATTCTTACCTCTATTATAGACAGGGGCGGCGAAGATTATGCGGCGGAACCGGCGGCAGAGTACCGCGTCCGGGACAGGAGCCGCCGCCATACAGAGTACAGCGGCCGGGACAAGCACAGCTACCATGCAAAGTACAGCAACCGGGACAAGCGCCGCCATGCAGAGTACAGCGGCCGGGACAAGCGCCGCTACCATGCAAAGTACAGCGGCCGGGACAAGCGCCGCCATACAGAGTACAGCAGCCGGGACAAGCGCCGCCATACAGAGTACAGCGGCCGGGACAAGCGCCGCCGCCACACAGAGTACAGCGGCCGGGACGGCAGAAACCGCCGGCGGCGCAGCGCGCCGCGCTACGCGTGGGTCTGGCGGTACTCGCTCAGGGCCTCGCCCAGACTGGCGATATGTCTTTCCTCCATGATCTCCAGCAGGGCGTCCAGCCGTTCCTCCGTCAGGAACTCCCTGCCCACATGGGGAGCGTAGCTCTCGTCAAGAAGCCGGTTCTTCTCTTCGATCGAAGCTTCCAGTCCGGCAATCTCCCCGGCCTTCCGGCTGCAGAGACCGTCCAGCTCATTCAGCTTCTCCTGATGGGAAGCCGTGACCTCATCGGCAATGATGTTCTTCGTCACGGTATCGAAGGTATTTAACGCCTCCTCCTTTTGGGCCGTCAGCTCGCTGATCTTTTGCTCAAGCTGTGCGATCTGATCGTCGTAATGGCCTAAATCATAGGCCGTTTCGTCCTTGTCCCTGCGGATCTTTCTGGAAATGGAGCGGATCTGCTTATTATTTCCGCGAAGCTGGTCGCGAAGCTGTCGGCCGGCCGCCAGCGGCGTAATATGGTCCTCCCGGATATATCCGCCTACCAGGCCGAATAATCCTATAAATAGCAAATCGAAAACCACGTAGACCAGAATGATCCAGAAAAGCCCCTTCACCGGCAGGAGCCGGTAAATGATAGCGGGCAGCGCCAGCAGGCCCGCCGCCGCGGACAGGATCAGCACCAGGTACTCCTCCGCCCACTTCGGACAGTAGATGGCGTAATAAAACCAGTTATTGCAAAAAGGCGGCACATAGTATTTCCTGAACAGGATATCGATCTGCTTCTTCAGTTCGCGGTTCTCATCCCTCAGCTGCGCGGTCTCCGCGTCGATCCGCGCTTTCACGCCCTTCCCCCTGGCGTCGCCGCGGCTGTTTCGGATCTCTTTAAGCTTTTCCTCTGTCTCCGCCAGCTGCTTATCGTAACCGGCTGCGACCTCATCCCGCCGCGTTTTCGTCGTGAGTCGGATGTCGTCCTCCGCCGCCTTCTTCTCGTTCTCCAGGGAACGCTTGCTCTGACGCTGCTCCACCAGCATCTGATCGCGGCGCGCTTCCAACGCGCGCAGGGTCAGTACCTCTACCCTGGCCTGCTGAAGAAATGTTTTATAATCCACAATTCCTGCCATAACAAAAGCTCCCCCTTCCATTCATGCGGCGCCATGCCGGCGGCATGATCGCATACGCCGTTTATTGTCTATGGCTAATAGTATACATCAAAATCTGACAATTTACAAGATACGGCCGCCGGGACGCAGTATTGACAATTCACCCGCGAAATGCTATGTTGACTCTGAGAGGGGGGATCACGATGTTCCGTATGTGGGGAAAACTGATAAAGAACAATAAAGTTGCAAAAGACGTTACCATTTCCATCGGCGATTACAGCCTGTCACGGACGCAGATGGTCTTTCAGGCGCTGGACGAGATCTGCTATGCCTTCGACCTGGGCAAGCCCATCTGGCTGGACGCCAACGTGACAGAATTTAAGCGAAGGTCGCGGACAAGGTTCGGCCGGGATCATTTTATTGAACAAATTCCGTTCGATTATCTGGAAATTCAGGTAATCGAAGAATAAGATCTGCCATTCGTGACAAAAAACGATGGTTCGTGAATAGAGTTTGACAAAATCTGCGAACTGGTATAAGATAAAGGTAGTTATTTAATCTTACTTTAAGGGGGAATTTTCTCATGGATAACTCAGTAGCAGCAGTAATTCTGGGAATGCTCGGCGTCTTTTCGGCGATCATCATCATCTGGTACGTGCTGATAGTAATCGCCTACTGGAAGGTCTTTTCGAAAGCAGGCGAGGCCGGCTGGAAGTCTCTGATCCCGTTTTACAATGTGTATACCGAGTTCAAGATCTGCTGGAAGAATCAGAATATGTTCTGGATCTATCTGGCCTGCGTGATTGCCGGCGCTGTGCTGGGACAGTTTTCCGGCTTTATCGCCGTTCTGAGCTCTGTCGCCGGGATCGTCACTTTAGTGATCTCAGTCCTGCTTAACATCAGGATGGCGAAAGCTTTCGGCCGCGGCACAGGCTTTGCGATCGGTCTGCTTTTCCTGACGCCGGTCTTCATGATGATCCTGGGCTTCGGCAGTTCTCAGTATCTGGGACCGCAGGACTAAGCGGATTCGACAGTTCGCAGGACTAAGCAACTCTGGCGGCGCGCAGGACCCGGGTGCCCGGAATCTTTAATGCAGAAAACCGCCCGCAGCGGATATCGCGATTTGCTCCCTTTTTTGGCGGCAGTTCACCGATTCCGCAGCGGGCGGTTTCGTATTTCCTATGCAGGCAAAGCGCCAGTGACGTCCTGCCCGTATTTCCATACAAGCAGAGCGCCAGTGACGTCCTGCCCGTATTTCCACACAAGCAGAGCGCCAGGTGACGCCCTGCTCATATTTCCATACAGGCAGGGCGCCAGCTGGCGCCCTGATTGGATTTACAGATTGGTTTCGTCCAAACAGCGCATCCCCGCGGTCGGGGCCGGATCTTCCGGTCATGCGCTGATTATGCCCCGATTATGCCTCGGATCCTACAGCCTCTTCAGCAGCGCTTCCCGCTCCGCCTCGTAGCCGGGTTTGCCGAGGAGCGCGAACATATTCTTCTTATAGCTCTCGACGCCGGGCTGATTGAACGGATTCACGCCCAGCAGGTAACCGCTGACGCCGCAGGCGAACTCAAAGAAATAGAACAGCTGCCCTAAGCTGTAGGCGTCCTGCGCAGGCACATTCACCTTCAGGTTCGGCGTATGGCCGTCGGTGTGGGCCAGGATCGTGCCGTTCATCGCGCTCTTATTGACAAAATCAACGGTCTTGCCGGCCAGGTAATTCATACCGTCCGTGTCAACGTCTTCCTTCTTAAGCACCACTTCCGCCTCGGACTCTTCCACGCAGATCACGGTCTCAAACAGAATGCGCGCGCCGTCCTGGATAAACTGTCCCATCGAGTGCAGGTCGGTAGTCAGGTCGACTGCCGCCGGGAAGATGCCCTTCTGGTCCTTGCCTTCGCTCTCGCCGTAGAGCTGCTTCCACCATTCGGAAACATAATGAAGGCTTGGCTCATAATTGGCCACGATCTCAACCTGTTTGCCTTTCCGAAGAAGGATGTTGCGGACAGCCGCGTACAGAAGCGCCGGGTTCTCCTCATAAGGGGTATTCAGCGCCTTCTCGCGGCCGTACGCCGCGCCTGCCATCAGCTGATCGATATCCGCGCCGCTGACCGCGATCGGAAGAAGGCCTACAGCCGTCAGGACCGAAAAACGGCCGCCCACATCGTCCGGTACTACGAAGCTCTCGTAGCCCTCCTGGTTCGCCAGGCTCTTCAGGGCGCCTCTCGCCTTATCGGTGGTCGCGTAGATACGCTTATTGGCCTCCTCTCTGCCATACTTCTCGATCAGCATCTCCTTGAACACGCGGAACGCAATGGCCGGTTCGGTGGTGGTGCCGGATTTGGAGATGATATTAATGGAGAAATCCTTCCCCTTCAGTACATCCTGCAGGTCTTTGATATACTTGCTGCTGATGCTGTTGCCTACGAAATAGATCTCCGGGGTCTTCCGGTCCTCCTTATCAAGCACATTGTAGAAGCTGTGGCTCAGGAATTCGATGGCCGCCCGCGCTCCCAGATAGGAGCCGCCGATGCCGATGACCAGCAGTACGTCGGAATCGCTCTGGATCTTGGCCGCCGCCTTCTTGATCCGCGCGAATTCTTCCTTGTCATAGTCCACCGGCAGATCGATCCATCCCAGGAAATCATTGCCCGCACCGGTCTTCGCGGTCAGAACGTCCTTCGCGCACATCACGGACGCCTTCATATTCGCGATCTCCTCCGCGGAAATGAATCCGGCTGTCTTCGAATAATCAAACGTTACTTCTCTTCCCATGGTCATACACTCTCCTTTTATCATATTGTCAGGTGATGCCTGTTGTAAACTGCGGCCTCCCGTCCTGGCGTCCGCGCGGCTTACACGGCCGGATCTCAGGCTCTGCCGGGGCTTTCGGTCTTCGGATACAGTATAACATAGTCTGTCCCTTTTTGCGATATGTAATATGCAATTTTTCGCGATTCCTTTCACGCCTGCCGGCCCTGCGCGGTGCTTCGCGGGAACGCGGATCCGTCCGGGATCCGGCAGGCGGCGGACGGGCCGTTACTCCAGATACTGCTTTAATATTTCGCCTACCAGATCCAGCTCGTCCGGCGACAGAGCCTTGAGCCACTCGCCGTCCATCCGGCTTTTCTCGCGGCTGGCGGCGATCTGCTCCAGGCTCCGTCTCAGCTCTTCCGGGGCCGGGCGTCCGCCTTCCGCCGCAGGCTCGTCCTCCACCGCCTTCAGGCTGCTCTTTCTTGCCGCCCGCTCGTTACGCCGCAGACTCCGGTTCAACGGGCGGGCGTCATTGCTAAAATCCGGCCCCCGGTCTCCGCCTGTGTCGCGGCCGCCGCCTGCGCCGCTCCGGCTGTTCTCCTCCATCCGGTCATCGTCTGCCAGCCGGATGCCTTCCGCCGTCCGGCTGCTTTCTGCCCCCCGGCTGTTCCGGGCAATGCTGCGGATCCCGCCCCGAAGCCCGCTGCCTGACGGCTCGCGGCCGTTGGCGTCCCGATCCGCCGTATCGCGGCCGCCGTCGCGCTCCCGGATATCCCGGTCCGCCGGGCCGCTGTCACGGATGCTGTCCCGGCTGACGGCCCTGGGGCCTTCCTCCGTCGCCGCGGTCTCCCGCGCCAGCCTGCACCAGAGGGAATTCTCCAGATAATCCTGCAGCACGCAGATCAGCCGGGCATGCTTCTCCGACAGATTCACGCCCAGATCCAGAACCATTGTCAGAAGCCCCGTCAGGATGCCGATGACCGCATACAGCACAATATAATAGGTATCGCACCGGTACCAGTAGGCCAGAAAGGATCCGGCCCCGCCGAGCAGAAAGCACATTAGCGTCATCTGCCCCGCCAGGTTCGCCCAGCCGCTTAAGCTGACGCCCAGAAAGCGGTAGGTCGAAAGCTGCTTCTCCAGATAGACCTGGGTATTGGCGATCCCCTGATTCAAACGGTATGTATTCTCCGCCTTCTGCTTAAATTCCCGCAGATAGCGGTTCTTCGTGAGTGCCATGTTGTCAGTTTCCCTGATCAGTCTCTTGTAGAGAGTCCGCGCCGTCAGTCTGGCCAGGATCCCCAGCGCACAGACGGCCGCCAGTGCGTACAATGCCTGTCCCGATTCCAGGATTTGAAGCATCATTGTAAAACTCCCCTTTCTATAATGACTAAGCTGCTCCGCCGTCCACGCCGGTCTCCGTCATCACTTGCGCGCTCACGGATGCACGGGCCGCATGTCCGGTCAACGCCATCATTATAGCGGGTGATTTTTGATTTGGGAAGTTAAGAACCCCTAGAATCGTTCGTCAAATGGCGACAGGAAACGATTCTTAAGGGGTTAAGAAGCATTCTGCAGCGTCCGGATCATGTCCAGCAGCAGCT
Source organism: uncultured Lachnospiraceae bacterium (assembly GCA_947589095.1). Taxonomy (GTDB): domain Bacteria; phylum Bacillota; class Clostridia; order Lachnospirales; family Lachnospiraceae; genus UBA3402. The sequence continues at coordinate 62,210 of CANQBX010000006.1, read as the reverse complement.
TCACGCTGTGGTCGATCGCTTTCGCCTCAAATTCCGCATAATCCATCTCCGCGGAATCGTCCGCCTTGTCGGAGATGGCACGGATGATCAGAAACGGGATCCCGTTCAGATACGCCGTCTGCGCGACGGCCGCGCCTTCCATCTCGGTGCAGTACCCCGCAAACGTCCCGGTCAGCCACGCCTTCTTCTCCTTATCGGAAACAAACTGGTCTCCGCTGACCACGCGGCCGATGTGGACGCCGATCTCCGGATTCACCCTCTCGCAGCTCTTTCGCGCCGCCTCGATCAGCGCCTCGTCTCCCGGAAAGACGGACACGTCCATCTGCGGAATCACGCCGACCGGATAACCGAAGCCGGTAGCGTCCATGTCATGCTGAAGCGCGTCGGAGGAAAGCACAATATCTCCGATATCGATCTCCGCCCGCAGGGAGCCGGCAATGCCGGTGTTAATGACCGCCTCCACGTTATAGCGGTCCGCCAGGATCTGGCAGCAGACGGCCGCGTTCACCTTGCCGATTCCGGAGCGCACCACTACCACGTCTTTTCCGTCGATCGTTCCTTTGTAAAAATCCATTCCGGCCATAGTGCGGACTTCCACATCCTTCATGGCTTCTTTCAGTGCCGCGACCTCCTGCGCCATGGCGCCGATGATTCCCAACATAACCGGTTCCTCCTGATTTTCTATTCGTATTTCCGATGGCCCCTGTTCTCAGACGTTTCCTGCCAGCGTATCGGCCAGCTGCGCAAACTGTCCAAGGCTCAGCGTCTCTCCCCGCACCGCGGGCTCCAGACCGCAGGCCTTAATAGCCGCCGCGATCTCCTCTCTGGAAAACGGCAGTTCCGCCGCGTTGCCGAGTCCGTTTAGCAGCGTCTTCCTGCGCTGGTTGAAGGAGGCCCGGATCAGCCGGAACATCAGTCCCGCATCCTTCACCGCCACCGGCGGCTGCGGCAGCTTCCTAAGCCGGATCACAGCCGATCCCACCGCGGGACGCGGCATGAAGCAGTTGGGCGGCACATTCGCCACGATATACGGTTCCGCGTAATACTGAACCGCCAGGGAAAGCGCGCCGTAGTCCTTGCTGCCGGGGCCGGTCTGCATGCGGTCGGCCACTTCCTTCTGAACCATAACCGTGATATTGTCAACGGGAGCTTCTCCCTCCAGCAGGGTCATGATGATCGGCGTAGTGATATAGTAAGGCAGGTTCGCGACCACCTTTAGCGGCCTTCCGCCGCCGTACTCCCGCGCCAGCTCCATAATATCCAGCTTCAGGATATCCGCGTTCAGAACGGTCACATTTTCATAATCCGCCAGCGTCTCTTCCAGAATCGGTATCAGATTCGCGTCGATCTCCACCGCCACGACACGGCCGGCGCTCTCCGCCAGGTACTGGGTCATGGTGCCGATGCCGGGACCGATCTCCAATACGCAGTCTTCCTTCGTCACCTCCGCCGCCCGGATGATCTTGTCCAGGACATGGGTGTCAATGAGGAAGTTCTGACCGAATTTCTTCTGGAACATAAAATTGTATTTCTGAATGATCCCGATCGTGTTCTTCGGGTTGCCAAGCGTCGGCATACAGTAAGTTCCTTTCTCCGAAGTCTGTCCCGGTTTCTGCAGGCGACTCATATCGCCGGTCCAATGCCGCCATGCTGTTCTGTCCGGCGCGGCCCGCTGATTCAGCCGCGTACAATAAAGCGCAGGTCATACGCCGGCCGGCATACCCCGCCATACTCACAGCCGTCCGGCTTTTTCTCATCCCGGCGCGGCCCGCCGATTCAGCCGCGCACAATCAAGCGCCGTCCTTACGCCAGCCGGTACATCCGCCGCGCGTTCGCCTCCGTCGCTTCGATGACTTCCTCCTCCGGAATTCCTTTGATCTCGCTGACCGCTTTTACCACGAACGGCAGATACACCGACGAATTCCGCTCGCCCCGGTGCGGGACCGGCGCCATGTAAGGGCAGTCTGTCTCCAGAAGCAGCCGGTCCAGCGGCATGTACGCCACGACCTCCCGGAGCTTCTTCGCGTTCTTAAAGGTCAGCACGCCTCCCACACCCAGACAGAATCCCATATCCAGATATTCACGGGCGACCTCAACGCTATAGGAAAAGCAGTGGATCACGCCTCCGGCTTCCGCTGCCTTCTCTTCCTTTATGATATCCAATGTATCCTTCGCCGCGTCACGGCTGTGGACAATGATCGGAAGATTTACACGGAGAGCCAGACGGATCTGCTCCCGGAACCAGCGCCTCTGTATCTCCCGCTCCGGTTCGTCCCAATGATAGTCCAGGCCGATCTCTCCCACAGCCACCACCTTCGGGCGGACGCACATTTCCTCCAGCCACTTCATCTTCTCCTCATCAAGCTCCGCCGTTTCGCTGGGATGGACGCCTGCGGCCGCGTAAATAAAAGGATACCGTTCCGCCAGCTCAAGCGTGGTCTTTGTGGACGCGATACTGGCCCCGACATTCACTACCGTACCGATGCCGGCCGCATTAAGCCCGGCCAGCAGCTCCTCCCTGTCTTCCTGAAACGCATCGTCATCGTAATGCGCATGGGTATCAAATATCATAACTTCCGAGACTCCTTCTTATAGTCGGTCCGATCCGCCGGACGCGGCGGTTTTAACGCAGCAGCGCCATACAGAACCCATACAGGATCAAAAGATGTACCGGATAGATCGCGTAAAAGAAATATTTCAGCCGCAGCCGGCCGCGTTCGCCGTTGTACATCTGTATCGGAACAAAGGCCAGCGGCGCCGTGGTCTCCCAGGCGATCAGCAGGCAGCCGATCACCGTGCGGATCCATCCGCAGTTCCGGAAGGCGTACAGCACCACAATAAAAAACACGCCGAACGCGCCGTAGTCCGTATGAAGCACATCTCCCAGCATTATGAAGCAGAAGGCAGCCACCAGACCGACCCACCGGCTGTTCATCCGTCTCTCGTAATAATCGACCGTCATGATCGCCAAAAGCCCCAAAAGCAGCGTGAAGAAAACATTCTGGTGCTCCATGCTCCACCAGGAGTGATAAAACGCCAGGTCGAACGGGATCTCCGAGATCAGCGCGAACGCTCCCAGCCGCAGCGCGTATTTCCTGGGATCCCGGGTATGCGTATATCCTTCCGCGATCAGGAAACAGTAGATCGGAAAGGAGATCCGCCCGATCGCCCGCAGCACGCTGTCCACATTCCACCAGTACAGCGCGCTCTCATAGGAAATGTTCAGCATTCCGGTATTGTATCCCTCTATAACGCCCATCTCCAGAACCGCGGCGCCGATATGATCGATGATCATCGTGATCAGGGCGATCAGCTTAAGCGCGCTGCCGCTCAGCACCTGCCAGCGGGGGCGCGCCGCCCGGGGCGACAGCTCCGGCCCGTCCCCGTCTGCCTGAATGACCGGCGTCCGATTCACCGATACCGAAAAAGTTTCTTCCACCACGTCAATCCCCCTAACCTTAAATCCTATCCAGTTTATCATAAATTGATTACAGAAACAATAGATAGCATTAAAAAAGAGCGGAACACGGATTTCCTGGAATCTCCGCGTCCGCTCAAATTGGATCTAGCGTTCCGTTTCTACTATCATTTCAATTTCAACGGGAATATTTCCCGGAAGAACATAAACGCCAATGGCGGATCGGGCCGGACAGCCAATATCCTCGCCAAAAATATTAATCAACAGTCTGGTCGCTCCGTTAGCGACCTGCGGCTGCAGATAAAAATCCGATTCACTGGCTACAAATACCAGCAGCTTTACAATATGCCGGATCCGGTTCACGCTTCCTAATCTTTCCTGCAAAATGGATAACGCGTTCAGGATGCATTTTTCAGCGGCTTCCTGCCCTTCTATGATAGTAATCTCCGTTCCCAGCTTTCCTTTTTTATAGAGCTTTCCATTAATATCCGGACCGCAGCCGGATACATAAAACAGATTTTCACCAAATTGCTTGCAATTCATAAACAGTCCTGCCTTGGCAGGCACCTGAGGCAGCACAACTCCCAGTTCCTTTAGTCTCAGTTCAGCGTTCATATTCATACCCCGGATAAGCCCGGCGCTCCTCTCTAAAATTTTGTGTGCTTATGATACAGCAGCTATACCCTTTCCTGTCTTCTTATTCACGATACATTCCCTAACACCGCCAGATTGTGAAAACACCGCCGCAAATGAGAAAATTCCATTGCTTCCCTGAAGTAATAAACCCGGTTCGTCAGCAAAATGGCATAGATCCCATAATACGGATCGATCCAGATACTGGTTCCCGTATACCCGGTGTGTCCATAGGATACCTCCGAAAACAAGTCTCCGGCCGGAGACCCCGAAGCATCCCGGCATTGCCATCCCAGACCGCGGGCCTCATTCAGTCCCCGCGTGTGATTTTTGGTCATCAGTTTCATCAGCGGCTGCGGTAAAAAGCCGCCTGACAGACACATTTGGCCGATTTTCGCCATATCCGCAACACTGGAAAAAAGACCGGCATGTCCGCAGATCCCTCCCATTACAAAGGCATTTTCATCATGCACCTCTCCAAGGAGCCGGTAACCTCTCCATCTGCAGAATTCAGTCGATGCGATGCGGGCATGTAGGTACTGCGGCGGATTATAGCAGGTTTCCGTCATGCCCAATGGTTGGAAGACATACTTATCCATGATTTGATCCAATGGCATATCTTCAATCCTGCATAAGATCTCTCCCAATAGAATCATTCCCTGCGAGGAATACATAACCGGCTGCGCTTCCACAGCTCTGGGCGGAAGAAAGCGGATCGCTTCCAGAATCTCCTGCCTGTTATGGCAGCTCCGATACAGCTGCACCTGCCCCGGTATAATACTCGTATGCGTCAAGAGCTGACGCATGGTTATATTGCTTTTATCCGAATTCCTGTATTCCGGCATATACCTGCCTGCGCAGTCATCAAGGCATACCTTCCCTTCCTCCATCTGTTTCATGAAGGCCAGGGCTACGAGCGGTTTGGTTACAGAAGCCAGATCAAAAAGGGCATCCAGGCTTACCGGCGCACGCTCCTCGCCTAAAGTTCCGACGCAGCCGTTTTCCAGGACAGCGTCCTTTGTGCCTATCTGGTAAGCCGCTCCTGAATAGATTTTACCGCGGACTCCCGACTCCAATAAATCCCTGATTTTACTCATGCTGTAGTCTCCTTTACGGATGGACGGATATATTCTAAATGACCGCATATGATATTAGCAAATGGTTCTATAACCTGTCCGACCGGTATCTCGCACCCGCTTGCGTCTGTAAAAGGCGCGTCATCCTCTTTTCTTGGGCGCAAATAGAATAGAGTCGCCTCCTGTTCCAGACAATCTCCCCAATTATACAAGCCGATGGCTTTCGCCGGTAATACAGTCACCGAATTTATAAGCTCCATTTTAGTAAGACCGGCCGCATAAAGCTTACCCATTGTATGGGCTAGGCTGTATACGGGACTGTTTATACTTCTTTGATGCAGATCAGTACTGATTATAAAATTTCGAAACCCATTTTTTATCGCCGCCAAGGCGACCCTATGGCTATAGCTGGCCGCGCCGTGGGCTGTGTCAAGAAGTACTCCCCGTTCCAGGGCCTTTTCCAGCGCCGGAATGGGAGTTCCGTCCTCTTCCCAGAGCGGTTCGCATTTTCCATGGAAACAATGGGAAATAATGTCTCCCTGTCCTAAATACTGCAGAATCTCTTCATTGGAAGGCGGCATCTCCCCCATATGAACCATAAGGGGACACTTCAGGGCTCTGGACGCCCTCAGCGCCCTCTGTAAGGGCTGGATTCCTTTGTCTTCAACGATTAAATGGCTGCTTCTTACTTTAATTCCCACGTAGAATTCCCGGTTCGCCTCAAAACAGGAAATCGCGCGTTCTGCCGAACATCTTCTCATGTCGGCGTACTCCTGCATGGTCACAAGGCCGATATCGCTTATGTTTAAAAAGGCTTTTACCGGCGTTCTGTTTCTTTTGACAACATATTCCGTAAATCCAAGGCTGGTTTCCGCTCCGCTGCTGCCGGCATCCACAAGCATATGAACCCCGTGGGAGTAGCCGATCTGATCCGGACAGATCCCGAAAGACGTCGTCCCATGAAATACATGGCAATGGAGATCGATCCATCCCGGACTCAGGTACGGCCACGCTTCGTTCTCCGCATCCCGCAGCGGAAGAAGGACGACTCCGCCGTTTCTTTCTTCCATAAGCGCGGTAGAAATCGTTTGTTTTACCGGATCAATCATATTTACTTTCATAGGCTGCAATCCTCATAGCTTTAACTGTTCCAGAAGTATCCGCAAACTATTTACGTCGGCATAAAGCTTCGGGGGATCCTGGCCCGCCATCCGCTCCAGAACGCCCGGCTGTTTCAGGGCGCTGCCGGTGACGATGCAGACTGCTGTTTCATCTGATCTGAGCTTTCCGCTTTTGACTGCCTGAATCAGTCCGGCCACTGCAGCCGCCGAGGACGGTTCCGCCCCGATTCCTTCCTTCGCAAGCTCACGCATCGCGTCGACGATTTCTTCGTCCGTCACGCCTAAAGCGTCCCCATCCGTTTCATAAACGGCGGATAGAATCCGTTCCCCTTTTTTAAGCGGACTGTCAGACGCAATGCTTTGTGCAATTGTATTGCGGCAGTCCCCATAAGCGGACGCCTGCCCGGATCTGTTCCTTACCGCTTCCCGAAAATGGGCCGTCGCGTCCGGCTGTACGCAAAACATACGCGGAAGCCGGGAAACCTTTCCGAAGCGGGCCAGCTCCCGAAACCCCTTATACGCGCCCCATAATCCGCCGCCGGTTCCCACCGGATGAAACATGGCGTCCGGCGCCTTGCCAAGCTCCTCGTATATTTCATACGCATAGGTTTTCATAGCCTCGTGCCGGATCGGATTTATAAAATTCACGAATTGATACGCGCCAAGCTTCTGAACCGATTCCTCCAGCATCTTTTCTATTTCACCAAACTTCCGATAGTGCAGTATCGCGACATTCCCTCCATAAAGACGTATCGCGGATACTTTCGCTGAATTGGCAATATATTCAACCAATATCACCGACGGAAGTCCGCCTCTTGCCGCATATGCGGCAAAGGAGGCGCCCGCGTTTCCGGAGCTGTAGGTAATTCCTCTTTTTACGCCTATTTCCTTCGCGTAGCTGACGGCCAGACTGAAGCCCCTGTCTTTAAAGCTCCCTGTCGGCATTAACGTATCATTTTTAAAATAAATATGTTCCACGCCAAGCTTCCTGCTTAAATGCACGGACTTTACCAGCGGAGTACCGCCCTCTCCAAGAGTAACGATATTTTCTTCCCGGATTTCCGGAAAGCATTCCCGATATTTCCAGATTCCCTTCCTGGTACTTTTTCTTACTTTTTCGGGGTGAAAATGACCCCACTCATAATTAACCTCCAGCAGCCCTCCGCATTGGGGACAGAGGTTCCATGGCTCTTTCACGGAAAGTTCCTTTCCGCATATATCGCACTTTAAGTAAGCCTCCATAATCGATTATCCCTTCACAGCTCCTATTGTCACGCCCTCAAGAAAATACTTTTGCAGCGAGAAGAACAAAATAAACATCGGCAATGTCGATATTGTGGCTCCCGCCATCATCGGCGAAAGCCGCGTACCGTTCGCAAAGCGGAACGTCTTTAATCCAACCTGAATCGTGTACATAGCCTCTTTTGAGGTTACCAGAAACGGCCAGAAAAAGGTATTCCAATTGCTCATAAACGTATTGATCGCCATAACGGCCAGCACTGTTTTGGAAAGGGGCAGCACAAGATTATAAAATATTCTAAGCTGGCTCGCCCCGTCGATCTTAGCGCTTTCAATCAATGCCGACGGTATACTGGAAAAGAATTGTTTCGACAGAAAAATATTATATGCGGTCGCACAGCCCGGCAGAATCAGAGCCGCATAACTGTTTCCCATCTTAAGACGGCTGACAATCAGGATATAAAGCGGTACCTGCGTTACCTGATATGGTATCATCATTGCCACAAGAATAAGCGAAAACAGCGGGCGGCTGCCTTTAAAGGAAATCTTGGCAAACGCATAACCGGCCATGCTGGCAAATATAACATTGCTGACCATAACAGCCGCTGACGTTACAAAGCTGTTATACAGCCAGCGAACGGTATATTCGCTCTTTGCAAAAAAAGCATAATAGGATTCCAGCGTCCAGATACCCGGAAAAATGGAATAGGAATTAGCAGCCATTTCTCTATCCGGGCCGAAAGACCATGCTACCATATATATCATCGGAAACAGAATAACCGCCGCAAACAGAAGCAAAAAAATCCCGATCAGCGCATTTCTGATCCGACAGATTACAGGATTGTGCAAATGCAGTGAATATAATCCTCGCATTATTGTCTCTTCTCCTTCTTACAGAACCATTTTAATACTCTACATTATCTCCCATAACCCTGAACTGGACCGCTGTCATGCAGGCAATAAGACAGGCCAGTATAATCGCTTCGGCGCAGGCCAGCCCGTATTTACCATATACGAAAGCGTTATTAAATATCAGCAGTCCGATCATGGTCGTATTATTGTCGGGACCGCCGCCGGTCATCATATAAGCGTTCATAAACACCTGAAACGAATTAATGAAGCCTGTCACTAAGAGGAAAAGAGTCGTCGGCTTGCATAAAGGAAGAACGACATACCATACTTTTTGAAAAAAGCTGGCGCCGTCGATATCGGCGGCCTCAAAGTAGGAGCTGTCAATCCCCATAAGTGCCGCGATATATGTGATGATATGCGTCCCATGACCGCCTAATAATGACATTATGATGAGCGACAACATGGCCGTCCTGCTGGAGCTCAGCCAGTTCTGAGCCGGCAAATGCAGGATCGACATTATCTGATTAAACAGACCCGACGGAGCGGAATTGTAGATCCACAGCCATACAACGCTGGTCGCCACGCCGGACGCGACAGCCGGCATGTAATAAAGCGCCTTGAATAAAGACTGCGTTTTCCTTTTAAAAGGCATGATCAATAACGCAACAATAAAGGATATGGCCAGGGAAACCGGAACGGTAGCTACCGTATATACCAGTGTGTTTTTAACGGATTTTAGAAAAAGCGCGTTGCCGACCGCGGCTTTATAATTGGCTGCACCAACCCATTCTGAACCAAACGGTCTGTAATCCTTTAAACTGGTAGTAACGGCAGAAACCATGGGATAGATCGTAAAAACCAGGAAAATGACCATCGCCGCCAATATGAATAAATATCCATCCACGGTCTCCCGTTTTACATGAAAATGTTTTTTCATTATTCAGTTATTCTCCTCACACGACTATGCTTTGCCGTTATAAGCACAGAGGCCGGTCCATACGAACAGGCCTCTGAATTACAGATCAGGAATACTGCTATGGCATTTACGGGATCCGCCCCATCTCGCAGGAGCTCTCACCGAATTCAGCGATGGCCGCCTGACAGATTTCCTCGTACATATTCTGTGCCGTAACCTCGCCTGCCAGCAGGGCCTGGAATTTCGGTACGATCACCTCGTTCATCAGCGTAGAAGCTTTGGAAGTCTGCTCGGAAGAAATTCCCACCGGAGGCACCTTTACCAGAGAAATACATCTGGCTGCCGCCGCCGCATTATTCTCATATTGCTCCAGCTCCCTGTTTGCCTGCGCCTGTCTTCCCGATTCGCACACGCTCGGAAGCATCACCTCGTCATCTACCGCCGCTATCCTCTCGCCGGAACAAATATAATTCAAAAACTCACATACGTTCTTCATATGCTGATCCGTGGTTCCGTTGTTGCGAAGAGGAACCATTCCATCCACAATCCCGTAACAGGATTCATCCACTCCTTCCATCGCCGGAGTGGGCAGAAAAACATATTCTACTTCAATGGAGCCTTCGGTCGCCGTCCCGTCGGCGATTCCCGCATTGTTCTTCCGTATCGTGCTTTCCGTCAGCGGCATGGCCTTGCCCGCAATCATTGTTTCGCCGGTTTCAAGCATGGCCCAACGCTGTCCCGTTTCAATTCCGTAGTTCGGCATATAGCCGGACTTAACCAGATCTTCAATCGCCGTCAGCAGCTGAAGCATGTTTTCTGAGGTAAACGCATACTTAAAATCGCTTGTGAAGGCGTTGGTAATACCTGCCGACACTCCGAATATATTGACAACATCTGCGGCCGCCACGCCCTGATTGGCAAAGATGAAGCCCCATGTTCCTTCTTTTGTTCCTGCCGCGACAATTTTCAAAAATTCATCGTAGGTCCATCCTGACGTCTGGATTTTTTCTATATCCGCTCCGGCCTCTTCCAGCATAGCGCGATTCCCGCCTAAAGCCTGAATCGTTAAATAAAGCGGAAGTCCGTATAAAATATCATTCTGCCTCAGATAATCCAAACTATTCCGGTCGTAATCCGCCAAGGTTTCAGCGTCCAGATACTGCTCCAGATCTACGGCTACTCCCATCTCCGCAAGCGGACCGATCATATTCATATCGACTTCCGCAATATCCGGCGCTTCTCCGGCAAGCGCCATCGTGGTCAGCTTGCTGGTGTTCTCGGCCCATGTGGTAGCAGTTACTTCGATTTCGATATTCGGATGATCCTTTTTGTAGTCTTCTATCCATCCGTCGAGCAGCTCCACGTAATTGGATGTAATGGGCGGAACCATAATCGTAATGGTATCCGCCGCAGGCTCGTTCTCCTCTTTGGCCAGCAAAGTATCTTTCTGCGTAACGCTTTCGGATGCCGTTGTACTGGATGCCGCCGTACTTTCTTCTTTTACCTGTGTCTCGGTTCTGTCCGAACACGCGGTTAAGATACCGACCGATATCACTGCCGATATTAACGCCAGTTTCATTTTCATCATACTCGTACCCCTTTCTTTTTTCAAACTTTTTGGCATGTTTACATGAACATTTTTCATGTCCTTCCTCACTATATCATACTTTTTATAATATTTCAAGGCATAATTTCAATTTTTTGTTATTTTTATGAGGGTGTATCCGATGCTTTTTCAATCAATTTGTTTTTTACCTGATATTTTTTTTGATTTTCTGGTTGTTTAATGACTTTTATTATGGTATAATCTCATTAGAGATTATACCGTGCCTGACGATTTAATTCTAAAGTTCCAGAGAGGAGAATTTATGAAAACCATTGATGAAATCATGCCGTTGCTGCAGCAGCTTCTTACCCTTATTGAAAAGCATTTCGGCAATCGATGCGAAGTAGTCCTTCATGATTTAACGAAAGATTATGATCATACAATTGTTGACATCCGAAATGGAGCGATCACCAACCGCTCGATCGGAGGATGCGGAAGCAATTTAGGCCTGGAGGTTCTTAAAGGAACGGTGGTAGACGGCGACCGCTTTAATTACGTATCAACTACCTCCGACGGCAAGATCCTGCGCTCTTCATCCATCTATTTAAAAAATGACGAGGGCGCCGTGATCGGTTCCATCTGCGTAAATCTGGATATTACGGATACCCTTCAGTTTGAAGGATATCTCCATCAATTCAACCAGTTTGAACCGTCCGATACCCATGAGGAAGAAGTTTTCTCTTCCGATATTAACCATTTGCTGTCCCATCTTATGCAGAAAGGGCAGGAACAGATCGGCAAACCGGCGTCCGAAATGAATAAAGCAGAAAAAATCGAGTTTATTCATTATCTGGATCAAAAAGGAGCGTTTCTGATAACCAAATCCGGCGAACAGGTCTGCAGGCTGCTGAACATTAGTAAATTTACTTTTTATAACTATCTGGATATCAGCCGCGGGCAGACGAAACAGAATCAGGAATTATAATAGTATTTCAGAAAAGGAGTTATTATGGCTATTCACATTTTCCCGGCGCCGAAGCAATGTGTTTTTCATCCGGGCACTTTATCCACAGACAGACCTGTGCGGCTTTCTATGGCGCCATCGATCCGATCCTCCTGCCTCGCTGCCGGCTGCGATCCGGAAGAACATCTTAAAAGCATCTTTCCTGCGGGGCTCTCTGCTGATGGCATCCCTGTTTCCGTAACGTCAGACCCCGATATACCGGATCTGCCGTCAGACGGTTTTGTTCTCTCCATCGACGCAGACGCGATTCATATCGCATGCCGCAGCGGAAGCGGATTTTTCTATGCCGCCAATGTACTATACCAGCTGGCGGCGCAGGGAGAGCAGGCCCTGCCCTGCCTGTATATGGCTGACTGGCCTGCCCTGTCTATCCGCGGAATCCTGCTGGATATCGCGAGAGATAAGATTCCCACAATGGAAACCCTCTGCTCCCTGATCGATATGTTCGCCTTAATGCGGCTGAACCACCTTCAATTATATATGGAAGGGTTCTGCTATAACTATGAAGAATACCGGTATCTTTTTACAGATGAAACGCCTCTGACGCCGGAGGAATTCCAAAAATTATCCGCATATGCAAAAGCACGCTTTATTGACCTTGTGCCATGCCAAAACGTGCTGGGACACATGGGGAAATGGCTGGATAAACCGCAGTTTCATCCGCTGGCCGAATGTGAGGATGGTTACATTTTTAAAAATCTGTACTGGAGACCCCCGGCGACGCTGGATGTTAAAAACCCGGAAAGCTTTCGTCTGGTCGTTTCTCTTTTAAATGCGCTGGCAGAACGCTCGGATTCCCGGTATCTGAACGTCAATATGGACGAACCGTTTGAGCTGGGGATGGGCAAAAATAAAGCTTTTGCGGAGAATTACGGAAGATCGGAACTATATCTTGAATATTTAAGCAAAATATACGGGTACTGTACAGAAAAGAAAAAGACGATGATGATATGGGGCGATGAGCTTCTGCAGCATCCGGAGCATGTGTCGCGAATCCCCGAAAACATAATTCTTCTTGACTGGCTCTATGAGAGCGAAGGGCATTTTAAAGATCACGCCAGGCTTTTGCAAGAGATGAAGCGGCCGTTCTGCCTTTGTCCCGGAACAAGCTGCTGGGCTTCTTTGACAGGGCGGTCTGATAATATGATCGCCAATATCGAAGACGCCGTCGCCTGCGCTATCCAATATGGCGGGCTGGGTGTAATTACCACAGACTGGGGAGATATGGGTCACTGGCAGTACCAGAGCGCAAGTTTTCCGGCGTTTGCCTATACGGCCTTCCTCACATGGAATGGCCCGTCGGAAGATAAATCTCCAGCTGAATGGTACTGTAACCGTTTTATTTATAAGGATTCCAATGAACGCGCATTTAAAGCAGCCTTAGATCTTGGCAATTATTATCGTTTTGAACATGCTCCCTTGTACAGTACTACACTGGCCTTTGCCGTGATGTGCAGTAAGTATGTTTTTCACTCCCGGGAAGAGTTTTCGGTAAAGATGGAGCAGATGCTGGCCCATTCCGCTTCTATTGCCAAAACAAATCATATCCAGCCAAAGGAAAACAGCATCCATATAGATTACCCGGCCATGCAGTCTTATCTGGAAACGGTAGCTCTGGAAATCGAATCGCTGACGCTTGCGGGACCGGATGGTGCGCTGATTAAACAGGAGATGAAAAACGGACTGCGCATGGTGAAGCATGGCATTCACTTGTACTACACAATGACCGAACTGGCAGATGATACGGAGCTGTTTCAAAAAGAAATGAAGATATTATATCAGGATCTGAATGAAATATTGCCGATACATTTTCAGTGCTGGACTGCCCGGAACCGTTTGGGCGGATTTAGCCGGAGTATCAAGCAGATAAACCATTTGCTGACTTTCTATTACAACATGTCCCGGGGCCAAAAAACGGAAGTTCATTAACGAGCTCGGAAGGAAGCGCAGTCCGGTATAATATCGATGATTCTAATTCAAACGAACAAAACTGCGCTTCCTTCCGCTGTAAGACGGTATTTTCTCTTTGTATCCGACAACGGCCTTTCTTAAATTATCAATTTCTGATTATCCATCGGCCTAATTTACCTCTGTAAAACACGCGGCGCGGCCGATTCCGGCAGTTCCGCTCAGCAGATCTCCGCCCCCGACGGCATATCCTTCTCCGGCGTCATCAGCGCAAGCTCGCCATCCGCGTCCTCGGCGCACAGAAGCATCCCCTGGGACTCCAGTCCCGCCATCTTGCGGGGAGCCAGATTCATAAGGACCATGACCTTCTTGCCTACCATCTGCTCCGGCGTATAGTGGGATTTAATGCCGCTTAAGATCTGGCGGACCTCGCCGCCGATCTTCACCTGGCTGCAGAGAAGCTTCTTCGACTTCTTCACTTCCTCGCAGGCGATGATCTCGCCTACCGCGAACTGCAGTTTCGCAAAATCGTCGTAGGTGACCTCGGGCTTAGCCTTGACGGCCGCTTCGGTTCCGCCGGCTGTACCGGCAGTTCCGGTCTTTCCGTCTGCTGCCTGTGCAGCACCGTCCTTGTCTGCGCCGGCTACGGACACGGTTCCGGCCGCCGCACCGCTGTCCGCGCTTCCGGTTCCCGCTGCCGCTTCTCCGGCCGTTTCCGCGCCGGCGTCCGCCGCGCTATCCGCCGCCTGCGCCTCCCGTTCCGCGTTCATGGCGTTCACCTTGTCCATGATCTCGTTCACATCCAGTCTGGCAAACAGGATCTCCGGCTTCTCCGTCACTTTATTGCCGTCCGGATACAGCCCGAACCCGTCCATCTGCGAGAGCTCGCGCTTCTGCGTATTCAGCTGGCCCAGGATCTTCTGCGAGGTCTCCGGCATGAACGGCTCCAGAAGCGACGCGCCGATGGTGATGGCCTCCGTCAGATTATAGAGTACCTCCGCCAGACGGTCCTTCTTTGCCTCGTCCTTCGCCAGCGCCCACGGCGTGGTCTCGTCGATATATTTATTACTGCGGCGGAAGATCCCGAAGATCTCCGTGATGGCGTCCGCCACCCGCAGCTCCTCCATCTTCGCGTCTACCTTCTTCACAGCTTCCAACACCGTCGCCTTCAGATCCGCGTCCGTCTCCTCCGCCGCGCCGGTCTTCTTCACGACGCCGCCGAAATACTTATTCGTCATGGAAATGGTACGGCTCACCAGGTTCCCCAGAATATTGGCCAGATCGGAATTGTACCGTTCCACGATCAGCTCCCACGTCACGTTGCCGTCATTGTCAAAGGGCGTCTCGTGCAGCACATAGTAGCGCACCGCGTCTACGCCGAAGAACCGAACCAGGTCGTCGGCGTAGATGATATTGCCCTTGGACTTGCTCATCTTGCCGCCGCTCATCATCAGCCACGGGTGGCCGAACACCTGCTTCGGCAGCGGCAGACCCAGGGACATCAGGAAAATGGGCCAGTAGATCGTATGGAAACGGATAATATCCTTGCCGATCAGATGCAGATCCGCCGGCCAGTATTTCTTAAACCGTTCGGAGCTGTCGCCGTCGCAGTCGTAGCCGAGACCGGTGATATAGTTGGTCAGCGCGTCCAGCCACACGTAAGTCACATGCTTCGGGTCGAAGGTCACCGGGATGCCCCAGGTAAACGACGTCCTGGACACGCACAGATCCTGCAGGCCCGGAAGCAGGAAATTATTCATCATCTCATTCTTGCGGGACACCGGCTGTATAAATTCCGGATGGTCGTTGATATACTGGATCAGCCTGTCCGCGTATTTGCTCATCTTAAAGAAATAGGCTTCCTCCCGCGCCGGCTTCACCTCCCGGCCGCAGTCGGGGCATTTGCCGTCTACCAGCTGGGACTCGGTCCAGAAGGACTCGCAGGGCGTGCAGTACAGGCCCTCATAGTAGCCCTTGTAAATGTCCCCCTGGTCGTACATTTTCTTAAACACCTTCTGGATCTGAATCTCATGATCCTTATCCGTGGTGCGGATGAACTTGTCATAGGAAGTGTTCATCAGATCCCAGATCGACTTGATCTGCGCGGCCACGCCGTCCACGAACTCCTTCGGCGTCACGCCGGCCTCCTGCGCCTTCAGCTCGATCTTCTGGCCGTGCTCGTCGGTACCGGTCTGGAAGAACACATCGTAGCCCTGGGCACGCTTATAGCGGGCGATGCTGTCCGCCAGCACGATCTCATAGGTGTTGCCGATATGGGGCTTACCGGAGGTGTAAGCGATGGCCGTCGTAATATAATAGGGTTTCTTACATTTGTCGCACATGTCTGCTTCTCCTTTTTGCATTACCGGAGGCCGCGGTGCCTCCTCAACCTCTCCTTCACTGTCCTGCGCGGCGCCCTTCCGCCCGGTGCACCGACATCTTTCCGCCGCGGCACGCCGAGACCTGCTCCCCGCCGGACATTTATATTCAGTGTACCTTTTTTCATGGCTTTCGTCAATCTTTTTTCATGCGTTGTCAAATCCTTCAATATAAATTATACTATAGAAATGGAGGGTTTAACCATGAATAAACTGATCACACGATCTATTATCCGGTTCCGACCGGCCCGACGGCCCCGACAGTCCGCGAAAATCTGTATTCTGCTGTGCGCCGTTCTTGTGGTCCTGATCTCCGCCTGCTCCCGCGCCGGCAGCGCGACGGCGCCCGCCGCCCCGTCGGAAACGGCCGCCGCGGACGATACGGACACCCGGGAACCGGAGCCGTCTTCCGAACGTTCAGACGGCGGAGGACAGGAGGAAACCGCCCGGATCCGCGCCTCCTTCGACGACTGGTGCAGCCGTTTCCTTAAAGAGCAGCTGGAGACTTCCTTTCTCAATCTCCACTATTCTCTGGTTTCTCCGGAGGCATACGGGATCACCGGCTATAAGGCCGAATTCGGCGATTTCTCCCTGGACGGGATGCGAAAGGAACGGGACCGGCAGAAAGAATTTCAGAAGGAACTGGCCGGGATCGACCCCGGTTTTCTTGACAATGAGCAGAAACTGACCTTCCGCATTCTCACGGAAGCCTTCCGTCTGGAGGAATCCGGAGACGGGCTGGAGCTTTATTACCAGCCGCTGGCTCCGTCTACCGGCGTGCAGGCCCAGCTGCCCGTTCTCCTGGCCGAGTTTGCGTTCCGCGAGCGGCAGGATATTGAGGATTATCTGGAGCTCCTTTCCACGATCGACAGCTACTACCGGCAGATCCTTGATTTTGAAAAGGAAAAGGCCGCCGCGGGCCTGTTTATGGCGGATTCCTGCGCAGATCAGATCACGGAGGGCTGCGACGCCTACAGAATAAAGGCGGATCATAATTTCATGACTCTCACATTTGACCAGCGGATCGACGCCTTCGACGGCTTAAGCGACGAGGAACGCTCCGAATATAAGGCCCGGAACCTTGCCGCGGTGGAAGAGCATTTCATTCCCGCCTATGATCTCCTGTCCGACGGTCTCACGCAGCTGAAAGGAAGCGGCGTCAATAACCAGGGACTGTGCTATCTGCCGGAAGGGAAGCAGTACTACGAATATCTGGTCCGTTCCGGGACCGGCACTACATACCAGACCATCGAAGAGCTGCGGGACGCCATTGCCGCGCAGATAGACAGCGACCTGGCCGAGATGACGGATATCATTCAAGCGCATCCGGAGGTTGCCGATCAGATCATGGATTATTCCTTCGCATACACCGGGCCGGAGCAGATCCTTACACAGCTGCAGTCTCAGATCGCTGAAGACTTTCCCGAAAGCCCTCCGTGCAGCTATGTAACCAAATATGTGCCGGAGGAGCTCGCCCACACTCTCGGCCCCGCCTTTTTCCTGGTTCCGCCGGTCGACGACTATGACGACTGCGTCATCTATATCAATCCGGACAGCACCTCGGATTCCCAGGCTCTTTACACCACGCTGGCCCATGAAGGGATCCCGGGGCATATGTACCAGAATACCTACTTCCTGTCCCACTGTACGAACGATCTTCGCAAGATCCTTTCCTTTACCAGCTACAGCGAAGGATGGGCTTCCTATGTGGAAAATTATTCCTATACGACCAGCAACGGGCTTTCCCCGGAGCTGGGCCGGCTCCTGGCGCATAACGCCGCCGCCAACCTGGGACTTCACGCCATCATTGACATCAACATCAACTATTTCGGCTGGACGCGGGAGCAGGTGAAGGAATTTCTGGCCCCGTATTTCGATGTCAGCGACGAGAGCCTGGTGGAAACCATCTACGACGCAATGTTGAACGCGCCGGTCAATTATGTGGAATACTATGTCGGCTATCTGGAGATCATCCGGATGAGGGATCAGGCCCGGGATACTCTCGGAAACGGCTTCTCCCTGAAGGAATTCCACCGGTTCCTGCTGGATACCGGGCCCGCGCCGTTCACCGTGATCCGCGAGGAATTCCAGACATGGCTCCTGAAAAACTCCCTGGATCGATAATACAAGCAGAGCGTTACCGGCGCCTTGCCTGTATGGAAATACAAGCAGGGCGTTACTGGCACCCTGCCTGTATACTGACATAATAAAAAAGAGTCTGAAAAGCGGACTCTTCTGAGAAGCGGCAATGAAGATCCCGCCGGAGAATCTCCGGCGGGATTTTATCTATTCTTCTATGTTCTTATACTTCATATCAAACACCAGATCGCCCTCCGGCGAAAGGTATTCGCTCTCATAGTCCGCTCCATTTACCTGAAGCTTCACCTCATCAAGCAGATAATTGTCAATAAACGTAGCCGCAATGCAGTTCAGCATGACCCTCTCTTCTTCTCCCTCCAGCTCCGGTACGGCAGACAGATTCAGATATCCGATCCGCGGCTCCGACTGCTGCGTGCCCGCCAGAGGCCCGCCATCGTTCGCCGAAGCGTTATCCTCCACGCCTTCCTTCTCAAAGGAAAGGATCTCCGTTCCCTCGTCCAGCACGCCGTACTCGATCAGCTTATCCACCAGTGCCTGCTCCGTCAGCTTATCCGCGTAGCTGGTAACACGCTCCAGCTCCGTTCCGCCGCTGTTCGGACGGAACACGAACAGCATCGCCGCTACATCCTCGGGATTATTGGGGCCCGGTTCCACATAGATACGCTCCTCCGTCGACTCTTCCACCAGATAATCGTAAACGCCCGACCCGGACGTCTTGTTGGAAGGAGAGCAGGCCGCGAGGGTTCCCGCCGCGATCATACCTGCCAGCCATATATATCTTTTCTTCATAATCACAAAAGCCTCCTTGAATCACAAAATCAAATTCCGCATAAATTATACATGATTTCCGGTTTTACCGCAACTGTTTATTCCTTATAGTTTTCTTACGAAACCCGGACAGGGTATTTCCGGTCACATCCTGCCCGCCAGAAACACGCTGGCGGCAATTCCGGCGAAGGTTGCCAGAAGGGCTCCGGGCAGCGTATATCGGGTTTTCTTCACATTTACGGACAAAAAATAAATACTCATGGTGTAGAATACGGTCTCCGTGCTGGAAAGCATCAGCGACGCCGCCAGCCCCAGCCGGGAATCCGGCCCGTAAGTCCTGAATATATCCAGCGCGAGCCCCGTGGCCGCTCCGGACGAAAACAGCTTTGCAACCGCTACCGGCAGAAGCTGGGGCGGCAATCCCACGGCCCGGGTCCAGCGGCCCAGCGCCCCTGCCGCCGCGTCCAGAAAGCCGGAAGCGCGAAGCACACCCACACCGGCCATCAGTCCCGTCAGCGTAGGAAAGACTCTAAGCACCGTCCTGGCGCCCTCCTTCGCCCCCTCCACGAAATCGTCATAGACCGGACGCTTCATCAGTACGCCGAAAGTGACGATATAAAAGACCGCAAGCGGGATCAGATAATCGGAAAGGCAGAGGATAAACTCCATGGAAAATTCCTTTGCTTTTTCTTATATGGATATGTCTCCGCAGTAGGATGTATTCCCTCTTATCTCCTCCCTCCCCGGCACATGAATCTGCAGAACAGGACAGCCGTCAGCGTGCTCACGGCCGTCGCCGCGATCGCGGGGCCGACGATCGCGGCCGGCGCGGCACTGCCGTATTGCCCGCGGTAGGCGATCATATTGACCGGTATGAGCTGAAGGGAGGAAATATTTATAATAAGAAATGTACACATCTCGCGGCTGGCCGTGCCGGGCAGAGGAGCCGGCATACCGCGCGCTGCGACGCTTTTCCCCGCGCCGCGCTCCTCCTCCAGCTCCTTCAGCTCCTTCATAGCCTGCAGGCCCGCGGGCGTAGCGGCCCAGCCAAGCCCCAGAATATTGGCGATCATATTGACGGCAATGGACCGGCGCGCGGGATGTTCGCGTGGCAGATCCGGAAACAGGAAATGGAGGACCGGCTCCATCCTGCCGGCCAGCCGGTCGACCAGGCCGGAACGTTCTCCGATCTTCAGAATGCCGGACCACATGGAAACGACTCCCAGCATGGTGATACAGAGGCTGACCGCGTCGGCGGCAGAATCCAGAAGGCCCTGCGTCAGGGCCGCGGCGCGGCCATGGATGATGGCCCAGAGAATCCCGATCATGATCATAAAAGCCCAGATATAATTCAGCATGCCCCGGCTCCTTTCCTAATCATATGTTCCTGTTCCCGATACTTCTTCATCTTATGCCGCGCTTCCGGATCTGATACCGCAGCTTCACTGAATCCGATACCGCGGCTCCACCGGATCCGATCCGGAAGGAGGCCGGGACGGCGCGCCCCGCCAATCTGCCGATTGACTTTACCGCCGTATTCCCCTAATATAAAGACAGAACCGCCGTTCTGAGACAGAAGCATAGAAAGAAGGTTTTCCGGATGATCATCGATTTTCATACCCATACATTTCCGAAGAAGGTTTCCGGCAGCGTAGTAGAAAAGCTGGCCGCCGTATCGCGAAGCGCACCGTTCACGGACGGATCCGACAGCGCGCTGGCCGCCTCCATGGAGAAAGCCGGCGTGGACTGGTCCGTCAATCTTCCGGTGATGACCTACGCAGGCCAGGTCGGGAAAGTGAACGCATCCCTCATCGCCCGGCAGGAGGAGCTGCGGGCCCGGCACATCATCACCTTCGGCGGAATCCATCCGGATCATGAGGATTTCCGCGGAGAGCTTAAGCGGCTCAGGGACGCCGGGATCCCCGGCATCAAGCTGCATCCGGCCTATCAGGGCGTGGATTTCGACGATCTCCGCATTATGCGGATTCTGGACTGCGCCAATGAATTCGGGATGATCACGGTCACCCACGCCGGTATCGATATCGGTCTCTATGACCATAATTATTGCTCTACAGCCCAGATTCTGCGGGTACTTAAGGAGGTTCGCCCCGAAAAGCTGGTCCTGGCCCATATGGGAGGCTGGGCCTGCTGGGACGCGGTAGAACGCGATCTGGCCGGAGCTCCGGTATGGCTGGACACCGCATTTTCGATCGGACCGGTCACGCCATGGCCGAAGGCGGACAGGCCGCCTTACCGGACGATGAACCTGACCGACGGGGATTTTACACGCCTGGCGCGGAAACACGGCATCAGCCGCATCCTCTTCGCTACCGACTCACCGTGGGAGGATCAGGCGGACTACATCGGGCGAATGAAGCGGATACCACTCAGCGAGGAAGAAAGGCAGGCCGTCTTCTTCGGAAACGCGGCGGCGCTTCTTAAGCTCCCGCTGACGGACCGCTGACGGCCGCATTGCGAAAAATTACTTAAAAACCGCTTATATTACCTGAAAAGCACCCACAGCCTCTTAAAAGTATGCTATAATGGAGATGATTGGTTATCCTGACCAAATCAATTATATCAAGGAGGAAGGGCAATGAAGTATGAGATTTTGGGAGACAATCTTCCCGTGGTAGTATGCCGTCTGAACGACGGAGAGGCGATGTTTAACGAGGGCGGCTCCATGAGCTGGATGAGTCCCAACATGAAGATGGAGACCACGACCAACGGCGGCGCCGGCAAGGCGCTGGGACGGATGTTCGCCGGTGAGAAGCTGTTCCAGAATGTCTACACCGCCATGAACGGCGAAGGCATGATCGCTTTCTCGTCCAGCTTCCCCGGCTCCATCAAAGCTTTTGAGATCACACCGGACAATGAGATCGTACTGCAGAAGAAGGCATTCCTGGCCGGAGAAACCGGCGTGGAACTGAGCGTTCATCTGAACAAGAAGCTGGGCGTCGGATTCTTCGGCGGCGAGGGTTTCATCATGCAGAAGGTTTCCGGCAACGGTATTGTTTTCGCAGAATTCGACGGCCATGTAGTGGAATACACGCTGCAGGAGAATGAGCAGCTGGTCGTGGACACAGGTCATGTGGCTGCCATCGATATGAGCGTTACCATGGACATCAAGATGGTCGAGGGCGCCAAGAACATATTCTTCGGCGGCGAGGGTCTCTTCCTCACCACCCTTACCGGCCCCGGACGCGTATGGCTGCAGACCATGCCGCTGAGCAATGTGGCCCGCGTACTCCGTCCGTATTTCCCTAACTCCAGCAGCTCCAGTTCAACGTCATAAGCAGGAGCTGCTACCAGACCAGTCAAACCGTGTAACTGACCAGGCGGCGGAATAACATATGCAAGCATGCGCCAAGGCAGGCGTCCGTATCATCCGGTCTGCCTTGGCGTCTGTTTTCATATCGGACGGCTGACTTATGACCAGGCGGTCCGGGTCACAGACGAACGCCAAGTCCCGGAATACGGAGTTTACAAGAAAGAATAAGGGAGGTACATTCCATGCGCATCGCTGTCTGCGACGATGACCTGCGCGAGCGGGAACAAATGCTCCAGGCCCTGCGGACCTGGGATCCGGCCGCGCAGGCGGAATGCTTTTCCGGCGGCGTTTCCTTACTAGAGGCGGCGAGGCAGTCGCCGCCGTTTGATATCGTATTCCTAGATATCTATATGCCCGGCGAGAATGGCGTCGAGATTGCCCGACGCCTCAGGGATATCTCTCCCCAGACGGGTCTCGTGTTCGTCACCAACAGCGAAGACCATGCCATCGCCGCATTTTCCCTCTCCGCCCTGCACTATCTGGTCAAGCCCGTGACCGGGCCGGACGTGGCGGAGGTGTTCCGGCGGCTTAAGGAACTCCGTCCGGAGCTTAGAAAAACCATCCGTCTGACCGTAGGCCGCAACACCCAGACCGTCGCGCTGGATCATATCTGCTATCTGGTCAGCGCCAACCATGCCGTTGAGATCACCTTGGTCGGCGACCGGAAGCTCCGGGTATGGACGCCCCTGAACGAACTGGAGCAAATGCTGGACAGAAGCTTTTTAAAGATCAACCGGGGTATCATTGTCAATATGGACCATGTCGAGGAAATGCGGACCAAAAGCTGCGTCATGCAGAACGGTCAGGAACTGTTCCTGGTCGTGCGGGACCGGGGCGCTATCTGCGCCGCCTATCACGATTATCTGCTGGATCAGCTGTCCCGGAAGAAAGGAGGGAGGGCTCTGTGAAATATTATCTGAGCAACAGTCTGGGATTCTTTATCCAATTAGCTCCCTGCGCGCTGATGATCTTCCTGCCCTTTCCCGAAGAGAGCCTGCGATTTCCCCGCAAACGTATCCTTGCCGGGACGATCGTTCTGACCGGCGTCCTGGCGGCGCTCTTTCCGCTGATGCTACTGCCCTTCCCCGCGTTCACCGCCATGGGCAACATGATCATGCTGATTACCCTTCTGCTGATCCTGGCCGCCTTCGTGTGGCTGGTGCGGGAGGCGCTGATGAAGAAGATCCTCGTTTTTTTCGTTGTCCTGTTCTACGCGATAACCCAATTCTGGCTGGTGAATTCCACCCGGATCCTGCTGCCGCCGGAGTTCTTTATGGCGTATTACCGGTCTTATTCCCCGGCAGGCATGCTGCTGTACGCGGCTATGGCGGCGGTATCGCTGCCGGTAATGCTGCTGTGCGTGATCCGACCTATGGGCGCCTTCATCCGTGAAATGGAGCCGGAAGAGATACGCAGGGAATTTCTGATCGCAATTCTGACCACGATCATCATCCTGGCGGCGATGATGATCGTCAGCGATCAGAACTTCACCCTTCATTATTACCCTGCCGTCATGCTGCTGGAGCTGCTGCTGATCCTGGGACAGGTATTAATCTACTGGCTTCTGTTCCGCGAATCCCTGCGGCGCAAGCGCGACAGCGAACGGCGGCGGATTCTGGAGCTCCAGCAGATGCAGTATGAGAAGATCAGCCAGGAGATGGAGAACGCCCGGCAGCTGCGCCACGATCTGCGCCACCATTTAAACGTTCTGGGCGCGCTGAACGCTCAGGGCAAATCGGAGGAGATCAGCGAATACTTAAAGCAGTACGGCGCTGTGTATGAGCGGCTGCGTCAGCAAAACTTCAGCGGAGATCCGGTGGTGGACGGCATACTGGAATACTATCTGACCCTGGCCCGCGAAGAGTCCATCGCCACAGAATATGAGGTCGATCTCCAGGGAACCAGCGGCCTGGAAGCTATGGACATGACGGTACTGCTTGGCAACTGTCTGGAAAATGCGTTAAAGGCCCTGCAGAAGCTCCCGCCGGATCAGCGGAAGCTCTCCATCGATCTGCGCTCGGCGAAATCCATGATCCTGCTGCGCATTCAGAACAACTGCGCGGAAACGGACGACAGCGGGAACCCGGCAGGATGGGCGGCCTTCGCCGTTCACGCGGAATCCGGCTCTCTGAGCGTAGGCTTAAGCAGCGTCGACGCCATCGCCCAGAAATACAACGGCAGCGCGCTGTTCCAGCGAAAGGACGGCACATTTACCACAAGGATCATCCTGAATCCCAGGCAGGAAGAAACATAAACCGTTCAGGGGCGCCGGAGCGCCCCTTTTAATTGAATTCTATCCCGGCCTCCCCACGCCGAGGCTGACCAACCCGGCCAGCCTCGGATATGCGTATTCAAAGAACCCCTTATACGCCGAACAGAAATAGTTTTTTCCGTCCTCCCCCGCACCTATCCGCCGGTTTCGGCGGCAGCCGTTACGGCACAGGGCGGCCCAACGGCAGGTTCTGCATTCCTCCGGCACGCGCATGGATTCCTGCATAAAGCCCAGTTCGGCCCGGCGGCGGTTCATTTCCGCAAACGTGTTCTCGTTCACATTGCCCAGCCGCCACTGATCCAGCACATAGAAATCGCAGGGATACATGCCGCCGTCCGCTTCCGCGATCCACTGGACGCCGCAGACGCCCCGCATATTGCAGCTTTCCGGCTCCCGGCCATAAAGCATCCGGAGCAGATTGTCAAAATACCGATTGGACACATAATAGCCCCCGGCCACATCCTGATACCAGGCGTCGAAGGTACTTTTCAGAAACTGCTCCAGTCTCTCCGGCGTCAGGGAATAATCATGACCGCCCGGCGTTTTCTCCAGCGGATCCAGGCATTCGATATACTGGTGATAATCGAAATGCTGCTGCCGGAAGAACGAATAGATCTTCTGACCGCGCCGGGCCGAAGGCCCGGTAATCACAGTCAGGATATTAAAATCCACCCTGTATTTCTCAAGCAGGGCAATGGAATCCATCACCCGCTGGTACGTCCCCTTCCCCGCCGCGTCCAGGCGGTAGCGGTCATGGATCTCCTTCGTGCCGTCCAGCGACACGCCGATCAGGAAATGATTCTCCGCGAAGAAACGCGCCCACTCCTCGGTGATCGCGTAACCATTGGTCTGAAGGGCGTAGCGGATCTGTATGCGAGACGCCGAACGCCTCTTTTGCTGCCCAGTCAGTTTATCTGCCGGCACGTCGTCTTTCCTGTCTTCGTCCTGCGGCGAAGCAGCGGCAGGCTGTGTCTTGGCATTCGCCTGAAAAGCCGCTGCCGAATTCATCTCTGTCCTGCGCTCCTGCGCCCGCTCCCCCACATACTTCACAAATTCCCGGAAATAATCAAGCCCCGCCAGCGTCGGCTCTCCTCCCTGGAAAGTGAAGCTGCAGACATATTCCGCGTAATCCAACGCTCTGTCCACCAGGTTCCGCATGGTTGACAGAGACATAACTCCGTAGGAACCCACTTCCCGGTTCTCCTGCTCATCGGCATAAAAGCAGTACCGGCAGCGCATATTGCAGCTGCCGGAAGCCGGTTTGATCATAACGGAAATCGGCGGCATGTGGTTTTCTCCTTGTATTTATTTTCAAGTATATACAAACTCATTTTGTGAAATACCCAGGAGCGATCCTTGCATCCAACGTCAGGCGTTTTCACGCAGCTCGGTCAGTTTTTGATAAATCTGATTACAGTCATATTTCGGCGCGCAGCGAAAAGCCGCCTCATAGATCGGCCGGATAACCGGCAGCTCCTCTTCCAGATCCTCAGCAATCTCTTCCGGAGTTTTCCCTTTAATAAGCTTACGGACAACCAGTGTAATCAGCGTTTTATCACGTCCTTCTGCGCGGCTCAATTCCTTCTCACACTCAATATGAAATTCTTCGTCATATTCCTCCAGAATCATATTCGTCACCTCCGCACGGTTCTTAACAAGCATATCCGCAAGGATCCCTTTGGCAATGCACTCCTGCACAGCCAGACTCCGATATACCGTCCTTCGCATTTACAAAAGACGCCGACAGTCTCAGATCCTGCGATTCCGGCTGACTGCCCTGTCCGTTATAGAACACCACAAATTTAGGTGTCGGCAGCTTAAGCTGCACGGAAGCTGATCCGGGTCATCGTAATCGGTGCCGTTCATGGCGTTGTAGAGAGACAGCGCATCCCCTGCATCTGAAAAAACCAAGGCGAACAACGTTGCTTTGTGTTCCCGATTGATCTTTGCTTTTTTGGCCATTCTGTTACCCCCTTATTGTACATCAAAAATAAACTGTTTGTAAACAGCAGATACATAAAATGTCTGAAAATGGAATTGGAAAATAGTTACGGAATCCGCAGATAATACATACCTGGATAACCGCAGATGACACTGACTGATGATGAATTCAGTATAACAGATGAAACGCTATATCGCAAGATTTTTCAAATTGATTTTTTATGTCATAAAGATCCGTACCGACATCCAGCCGGTACGGATCTCCCGTCTTATATTATATGTTTTCAGTTTCTGGTCCCTTCGCTTTGTTTTCATATCCCTTACGGACCACTGCACGCTTATTACTCCGCCCGTCCCAGCTCGAACGCCTTCAGGTTCAGATCCACGAACTTCGGCGGCACGCACTCGCGGATCGCCTGCTGCCATTTCTCCACCGGAATATCGAAATACCGGGACAGCCGGCCCATGAGCACGATGTTGACCGCTTTGGCGGAACCGGCCTGCTCGGCCAGCGTCAGGCAGTCCATGGCGTCCACCACAGCGCCGGCAGCTTCCATTTTCCCGATCAGGTTCTCCGGATAGACCGCCGCGCCGGTGATGACCGGCATCGGATCGATCTGCTGGGTGTTGACCACGACGCGGCCGCCCACCTTCAGATACTCGATGTAGCGGGCCGCCTCCAGTTTCTCAAAGGAAACGATGAAATCCGCCTGGCCCTTGTCAATGACCGGCGAATAGACCTTCTCGCCGAAACGCACATAGGTGACCACGCTGCCGCCGCGCTGGCTCATGCCGTGGACCTCGGACACCTTCACGTCATAGCCCTCTGTCAGAAGCAGATGGCCCAGTAATTTACTGGCGAGCAGCGACCCCTGGCCGCCGACGCCTACGATCATGATATTCTTCGTCATATGATATATGTACCTCCATATTCTCGGGCTGCTTCCTGTCCGATCGCTTTCTTTCCAGCCAGCCTTCCAATTGACCTTAATAATGGGGTTTTCAACCGCTTTTAGTCGTCATGTCCGTCTTCCGGTCAGACTTTCTCAGTCAGATTCCCTTTCCGGCTTTCCATATGCATAGCAGCCCATCCAATAATCATCTTCCACTAATTATTCCAGCCTCGAAATATGCCCCACGGCGCTCACGCCTTCAGCGCGTCGAACTTACACAGCTGCGCGCACACACCGCAGCCCACGCACTGGGTCGCGTCGATGACGGCTTTGCCTTCCTTCACGCTGATGGCCGGGCAGCCCAGGCGCATGCAGGACTTGCAGCCGATGCATTTATCCGGATCCACATGATACGGCGGATTATGCTTCACGTACTTCAGAAGCGCGCAGGGGCGGCGGCTGATGATGACCGACGGTTCCTCCGCCGCCAGCTCTTCCTTCACCGCCTTGTCGCAGGCTGCCAGATCGTAGGGATCCACCACCACGACACGGTTGAAGCCCATGGCCCGGCACAGGCTCTCCAGATCGATCTTGCCCGCCGGGTCGCCCTTGATGTTGTACCCGGTGGTCGGATTCTGCTGGTGGCCGGTCATGCCGGTGATGGAGTTGTCCAGGATGATGACCGTGGAATTGCTCTGATTGTAGGCAATATTAGCCAGACCGGTCATGCCGGAATGCATGAAGGTAGAGTCGCCGATAACGGCCACCGTCTTCTTCTCGCTCTCCGCGCCCAGGGCCTTGTTGAAACCATGGATCGCGCTGACCGACGCGCCCATGCAGAGGGTCATCTCCATCGCGCTTAGCGGCGCGGTCGCGCCCAGCGTGTAGCAGCCGATGTCTCCCAGGACAGTACATTTATTCTTAGACAATGTATAGAACAGGCCGCGGTGCGGGCATCCGGCGCACATGACCGGCGGACGGCCCGGAAGCGGCTCCCCGATGGCGCCGTAAGCCGGAACCTCCGCGCCCAGCTTCTCCGCGATCATGTTTGGGAAGAACTCCCCGCAGACCGGCAGCACGTCTTTGCCGGAGACCTCAAGACCCAGCCGGCGGCAGTGATTCTCGATGATCGGATCCAGTTCCTCGATCACGACCAGCTTCTCCACCTTCGCGGCAAAATCCCGGATCAGCTTCACCGGCAGCGGATTCACCATGCCCAGCTTCAGAATACTGGCGCTGTCGCCGAACACTTCCTTCGCGTACTGGTAGCTGGTGGAAGAGGTAATAATGCCCAGCGCGGTGCCTCCCATCTCCACGCGGTTGAACTCGCAGTCCTCCGCGTATTCGGTCAGCTTCCGCGTCCGCTCCTCCACGATCGGATGGCGGCGGATCGCGAACCCCGGCATCATGACATATTTGGCAATATTCTTCTCATAGGGTTTCGGCTCCGGCATCACGCGCTCGCCTGTCTCCACCACGCTCTGGGAATGGGCGATGCGGGTGCACATCTTGATGATGACCGGCGTGTCGAACTTCTCCGACAACTCGTACGCCTTCTTCGCGAACTCCAGCGCCTCGGCGGAATCCGACGGCTCCAGCATCGGAACCTTCGCCGCGATCGCGTGATGGCGGGAATCCTGTTCGTTCTGGGACGAATGCATCCCCGCGTCGTCGGCGACGCAGATGACCATACCCGCGTTCACGCCGGTGTAGGAGCAGGTAAATAGCGGATCCGCGGCCACATTTAACCCGACATGCTTCATGCCGCAGAAGCTGCGCGTTCCGGCTAAGGACGCGCCGAAGGCGACCTCCATGGCTACCTTCTCATTCGGAGCCCATTCGCAGTAGATCTCGTCGTATTTGGCCGCCTCTTCAGTGACCTCCGTACTGGGCGTCCCCGGATAGCTGGACACCACGCCGCACCCGGCCTCATACAGCCCGCGGGCCAGGGCCTTGTTGCCTAACATCAGTTCTTTCATGTAAAATATCCTCTCTTGCTATATGTAAATATATTTCTGTTCACAGTCCCGCGCCGCGGGAACCGATTCCCGGTCCTGCGCCGCAGGAACCGATTCACAATTTGCGCTGCAGAAACAGGCATTCTGTTTCATGCCGCGGAAACAGGTATCAGCCGCATTCCGACCGATCTCCGAAATGTTCGCTGCCCTATCCATTCTGTTCTGCTTGCCGGCTTACTTTCCAGGCTTACTCGCCAGCTTATTCTACAGACTTTCCCTCCTCATCCCCCTGCGCCGACATCCGGTCCAGGATCTCTCCCAGACACCCGGTTCCATAATTCAGCATCCGGTTCACCCGGCTGATCGTGGCGGAGCTGGCGTTGGTCTCCTGCTTGATCTCCGTGTAGACCTTATCGTCCCGCAGCATCCGCGCCACCTCGAACCGCTGCTCCATCGCCCGCAGCTCGGTCATCGCGCAGATGTCCTCAAAAAAATCGCGGCATTCCTTCAGATCCTTCAGCTGAAGGATTGCGTCGTACATCCTGGTCTCCCGTTCTTTTGGAATATTTCTTGCCATTGATGGCTCCCTCCTCTTTTTGCTGGAAATATCTCCGCCGTCGTACGCCCGTCCATTTTCACTGAGCTTCTGCTGCCGCAAACTTTCATTGCCTCGCCCGGGCGTCACGTTTCCCCCACTCCATCTT
Source organism: uncultured Lachnospiraceae bacterium (assembly GCA_947589095.1). Taxonomy (GTDB): domain Bacteria; phylum Bacillota; class Clostridia; order Lachnospirales; family Lachnospiraceae; genus UBA3402. The sequence goes on along the minus strand of CANQBX010000006.1, from coordinate 32,132 downwards.
AACATAAAACGCGGTTTCAGTAAATAAAAACTTTAAACCATTAAACAGGATGAAATGAGAGGAAACCGGAAAGAAAGCTCTTGGAATATTTTGAAAAATCGTGTATAATCAAATCAGTTATCAGATCAGTCTGTAAAGGAGGTATGGTATATGCAGCATTCCAACCCACTGGCCGTGCAGGACGGCACATCCGCCCGGTTTATTACCATCGGCGAGATCATGCTCCGCCTGACGCCGCCCAATTACGAGAAGATCCGCATGGCCACCAGCTTCGAAGCCAGCTACGGCGGCAGCGAAGCCAACATCGCGCTGGCGCTGGCTAACCTCGGCGTCGACAGCACATTTTTCACCGTCGTCCCGAACAACAGCCTCGGCAAGAGCGCCGTCCGCATGCTCCGCAGCAACGACGTCCACTGCTCGCCGGTGATCTTAAGCACGCCGGAACAGACGCCGACCCACCGTCTGGGTACTTACTATCTGGAGACCGGCTTCGGGATCCGTTCCAGCAAGGTGACCTACGACCGGAAGAACAGCGCTATCACGGAATTCGATTTCAGCGGCGTCGACCTGGACTCGCTGCTTAACGAGTTCACCTGGCTGCATTTAAGCGGCATCACCCCGGCGCTGGCTCCCAACTGCCGGAAGCTGATCATGGACTGCCTAAAGATCGCCAAGGCCCACGGCCTCACCGTCAGCTTCGACGGCAACTTCCGCAGCACCCTGTGGACCTGGGAGGAAGCAAGGGATTTCTGCACCGAATGCCTGCCCTATATCGACGTCCTCATGGGCATTGAGCCCTACCATCTGTGGAAGGACGAGAACGACCACAGCAAGGGCGACCTAAAAGACGACATCCCCTTCCGGCCCAGCTACGAGCAGCAGGACGAAGTCTTCCAGGCGTTCGTGGAGCGCTACCCGAACCTGCAGTGCATCGCCCGCCATGTGCGCTACGCCCACAGCGGAAGCGAGAACAGCCTGAAAGCGTTCATGTGGTACCAGGGCCATACCTTCGAGAGCAAGATGTTCACCTTCAATATCCTGGACCGTGTCGGCGGCGGCGACGCCTTCGCCAGCGGCCTGATCTACGCCATGATCCACGGCTACAAGCCCATGGATATGGTCAACTTCGCCGTAGCCAGCAGCGTGATCAAGCATACGATCCGCGGCGACGCCAATATCACCGACGACGCAGACGCGATCCGGCATTTGATGGATATGAATTATGATATCAAGCGGTAATGAATAAATAACCTCGGGCACAATTTAGGCCCCGGAAAGGAAATGAACATTCCTTCCGGGGCGTCTCTTTGCTCGTAAGAACGTGCCTCTGCCGGGGCTTTTTTCTGCGCACGCAAAACTATTATTTCTGCGAAGAATTTTCTCCGCGCCTGCGAATGCAGATATCTTCTGTCAAAACATGTTTCCATACCCACCAAATTCGGCAGCGCAGCGCTATGCAAGCCGTATCGCATTGATCTTCCACACCCGCAGGTTCAGCGGTTCGATGGCCGTTCCACAGTATTCACACCGCTTCGCGCCCAGGCTCGTGATCGGCGCGCCGCAATTGGGGCAGGTAACACCGATTCCAGTGGCGGATGCGTGACCGGCGGCGGTCATTTTCGCGGCAGTCCCTCCGGGGCCTGCGGCCGCTCGTTCTATATCCTGCACATAGACAAGCTCCGTCTCGTAAACCTCCTGCCGCTTGCGGTCCTTATAGCCGCTCACAACCTTATCGTTTTCTTCAACATATGTATAATATTCCACGGCAGATTCACAGAGGATATAGCAGGTTCCCTCCTGCTTATAATACCTCTTGATCACGGTATCATGAACCTTCACGTCCTTATAATGCGGTATCTGCGTCCCTGCCAGCGTCTGCTCCACCGCCTCCCGCAGCTTCGAATTCCCCGCCACCGGCCCTTTATCCCTCATATCGATGGCCAGAAGCAGATTGCAGATGCTGGTCCGGATCAGCGGCTTGAACTCATTCCAATTGAATTCCGGAAAATCCTTCTGGATCTGCGGCAGAAAGATCTTCTCCATATTGGACAGGGATTTCGGCGTGGTTGAAATGCGGTCGTTGATATCGCCGTTTTGGATCGCCTTCGCCGCGTAGCGGATGACCTCCAGCTCCGGACTATTTCGGATCTTTCTGCGCAGAACCGCCGCCCCCGCAAATACCGCGCAAACGATCACCGCAATGATGATCCCTGCCGTCAGAGCGCCATTTCCCATCTGTCTTCTCCTCCGCACCGTTTCTTCCGCTTACTGTTTCACAATCCGCGAAATGCCGGATGCCGGCGCCGGCCGCGCATCCGTCTTTCTGTCCTCTCTTTTCTGTTTACCACAGCCGCTTAAGTCACCCGCCGCCAGCCGCCGATGGCAGCATATATCAGGCGGCCGCCTGCCCGTGTCCCGAACGCCTGCTGCCCCACACATAGACCGCCACAGTCGCCAGGATCAGCACCACGTCCGCCAGGATCGTTCCCTCGACTCCGAATCCAACGTTATAAGCGAAGCTGTTCACCGCCGTACTGGCGTCCAGCTTAAAGATCGAAAACCCCGAAACGATCCCGCTGTTCGGCAGTCCGAAAATGATATTCTGCGTATAATTCCACACCGTATGAGCCATGAACGCGCACCACAGACTATCCGTATAATAAACGATCAGCGAGAAGAGGATCGCCACCATCACGATATTCACAATCGACAGCACCGTAACGCCGTCATTCAGAAGATGAAGGATCCCGAAAAGCAGCGCATTCCCGATGATCGCCACCGCCGGATTCCGGTAACTGCGCAGAAGCTTCTGGTACAGAAAGCCCCTGCACGTCAGCTCCTCCGCGGAAGACTGAACAAACACCGCAGCGAATACCCCAAGCAGCGGAAGAAGCTGAAACGAATCAAAATGCAGCACGATGTCCTTATGCAGCCACGCGATCAGGATACAGAACGCGTTCAGCCCGAAACCAACCGCCGCCCCGACCAGAAGCATCTTCCCGTTGTTCCCGCGGGCCTTCGGCCCGACAACCGCCAGGATCGACCGGTCTTTCTTAGACAGCCGTATCCGCAGAAGCACGACCACCCAGATTCCGATGAACGCCAGATAAAGCCGCGCCATACCCCAGGCGTCCGACGCCGCAAAAGACTCGCTGAGCCGCGATATCCCGCCCTCCAACAGAATGATCAGCAGGTCGCCCACGAGCTGTCCGAATATGAAAAGCAGTGCTGTCTGCACGTAAAGCACGCCCAGCGTGTCGTACCATTTCCTCTTGAATACCCGGTTCTTTTCCATAACCGTAATCCCCTTCAGGCCGCCATTTCTTCCGCCCCTTCGGCGTATTAATTCATTAACATCCTGATCTTAATATTTTAACACAATATATGGGCATTGTCCAACATTTTGCGGTTATGGTGTCATCAGACGCCGGAACGTCTCATGCAGCGCCGCGATATCGATCGGTTTCGGAATATGTACATTCATTCCGCTGTCGAGCGCCTTCTGCACATCCTCGGAAAACGCGTTCGCCGTCATCGCCGCGATCGGAACCGTGCGCGCGTCCGGACGGCCGCTGGCGCGGATGGCCTTCGCCGCCTCGTAGCCGTTCATGCGCGGCATCTGGATGTCCATCAGGATCATATCATAATACCCCGGCGCGGAATTCGCGAACATCTCCACCGCCTCGCGTCCGTCCTTCGCCAGGTCGTACTCCACGCCCTCCAGCTTCAGGACCTCCCCGAGGATCTCCGCGTTGATCTCGTTATCCTCCGCCGCCAGGATCCGTTTCCCCGGCAGGAGCCTTTCGGCCGCCTTCACAACGATCTCCGGCTCCGGTTCCTCCGTCTGCTCCGGAAGAGCGAACTCCATATCCACCGTGAATGTGCTTCCCTCGCCCTTCCTGCTCTTCACGGCGATCGTGCCTCCCATCAGACCCACCAGGTTCCTGGTGATCGCCATCCCCAGTCCGGTTCCCTGTACTTTATTGGTCAGCGAATTGATCTCGCGGGTGAACGGTTCAAAAATCGTCTTCTGAAACTCCTCGCTCATCCCGATCCCGTCGTCCGTGACAAGGAACCGCAGGCGGGCGTAGCCCGCCGAACGCTGCGGGCAGTTCTGAACCTCCAGTGCGATCGTGCCATTCTCCGGCGTATATTTCACCGCATTGGTCAGAAGATTGATCAGCACCTGCGAAAGCCGCAGCCGGTCCGCCAGGATCTGCTCCGGCGCCTTTCCCTCTACACGGACGTCAAACCGCTGGTTCTTCTCCTGCGCCTGCGGCGCAATGATCGCCGTAATCTCGTCCAGCAGCTCATGCAGCTGCAGCCGCGCCACATTTAACGCCATTTTCCCGCTTTCGATCCGGCTCATATCGAGGACGTCGTTGATCAGTCCCAACAAATGCCGGCTCGACGCCGTGATCCGCCGGGCGTACTGGCGCACCTTATCCGGATGCTCCGCCTCATTTTCAAGCAGCGTGGAGAAACCGACGATCGCATTCATCGGCGTACGGATATCGTGGGACATATTGGCCAGGAACATGTTCTTGGCCTCGTTGGCCTGCTTCGCCTGCATCAGCGCATCCTTGAGGATCGCGTTCTGCTTCTCCTCACTGCGGATAATCCGCTCGATGCTGCGGACCCCCATGACTGCCGAGACCGGCGTTCCGTCTATGCGCTCATTGACGGTAAATGTGACGACACACCATTCCTCCCCGCCCTCCGGCCGATTCCGGATATAACGGTATTCCACCACATTCTCATCCGTCAGCGCCTTCTGGATCTGCTCCGGCTGGAGCCGCTCCAGGATATCCCCGTGCATCCGGCTGTCCGTCTTCGTGTACGCGACCCGCTTCTTCAGAAGCTCCCGGTAATCCCCGCGGGCCGTGACATTGTGATTGTCCGGATAGATCATGCGGTAATAGCTGTTCACCAGATCCAGGATATACACCTCCCGGTACGAGAACGCGGTGCTCTGGAGCGCCGTCCGCAGAAGCTCCTGATCCCGCAGCTCGCTGATCAGCTCGCTCTCTCGCTTCGCGTGGCTGTTCATCTTATCCGTCACATCGCTGATAAACACATAGAACACGCCGCCGTACTCGTCGCTCCGGACATAATGGCCGAAATCCTCCACCCAGCGCACCTCGCCGTCGCTGCAGACGATCCGGTACTCCACATAATCCAAATTCCGCCGGCTGTTCATGATCTGCTTCTCAATGCTCTTCTCCACCTCGTCGAGATCGTCCGGATGCACCATGCCGCGGAAAGAATTCCCCGTCAGGCCGCGGAACTGCTCCATCGTCTCGCATTTGTACAGATAGAGGACCTCGTTGTTGGCGTAGATCAGCTCCTCATCGCCGTCCGCGTGGTAAATGAAAAATCCGCCGGGGATTCCTTTCATTATGTCTTCCAGTTGCAGTCTGTTGTTTTGTTCCATTTTGTTCAACTCCGTATGGGGGTGGTGGGATAGGGTTGCGGGGGGACATCTATAGTTATGTTATCGTTCAAAGTATTTCTCTGGCTGATTTATTATGGCACAAATTCTTTTAATTTACAATCCGTAACTGGAGGAATCTTTTTTGAATCCTTTCTGGCTTTTTGACATATACTGATATAGAATCACTTGTATAGGTACGGCGAAGCCGATGCGGAAAAAGCACGGCCAAAAAGCCAATGTATTGTTGACATTCGGCATTATTGTGTTATAATGTCTATACAAAGTGATTGCCAGTTTGTCCTCCGGTGTCCTTCGGGCCCGGGGGCTTTTTATTATCGGAGGTTCTATGGCTGAAAAAACATATAAAACATATCGTCAACAATTAAATATCCTTCGCTCAAGAGGCATGGTCATCGGTAAAGGCTCCCAAGGTTCGCGAGTTATGCGAATACTTGAGCACGAAAATTATTATAATGTCATCAACGGATACAAAGAACCTTTCCTTGCTTCAAAAGCCACTGCAACGACTGATGAAGTCTATAAGGCCGGAACAACATTTGATGAGGTATTTGCTCTCTATAATTTTGACCGCGAAGTAAGAAACATCTACTTAAAATACTTATTGAAGATCGAAAACACATTCAAAACTGTCATCGCTCACGAATTCTCTGCCAAATATGGTCATGATAATTATTTAAAGATCGATAATTTTGATGTCTCCAATGAACGAAATATTTCATCAGCAATTAAGCTCATCGGAGACATTCAGCAGGAAATCGCCCGGCAGATGAGCAAACATCATCAGGCTGTTACCCACTATATGACTGAACATGGTTATATTCCTCTTTGGGTTCTTGTAAATGTTCTTACATTTGGCAAAATCGAAAACTTTTATAAAAACATGAAACCGGCAGACAAAACCATTGTTGCAAAGCAATTCAATCTTCAACCAAGCGAACTGTCTAAATTTATGCATATGCTGGCGTTAGCCAGAAACAGCTGCGCGCATGATGAACGCTTTTTCGATATTAAATTCAGAGAAAGCATTCATACAAAAAGTATTAAAAACTTCAGCCGTTTGGGCCTTATCCGCGCTAAAGATGGATCATATACATATGGAACAAATGATGCTTTTGCCCTGGCTATTATGTTTGCCCTTTTACTAAGCAAAACCGATTTAAATGAATTTGTTTCATCCATGCGCGGCGCATTCAACAAATTACAAAAGCAGCTGCATACCATTCCTGTTTCTGATATTATGTCAATCATGGGATTTGATGCAAATTGGATGAATATCTCCCAAATATCTTGACAATTTCCTGCTTCCTGTTAATATATAATTAACATCTCCCTCAGGCCTCTGTGGAAACACATGCACACTTGAGGGCGTTTTGTTAATAAGGAGAACCAACTATGGCAGATAAGGAAGAGTAATGTTTTGAATATTATTGTTTCACATTTCCGATATCTTTATATCCCCGTCACTCTTCCTCCGTCTTCTCCAATATCAAATTCAACCATTTTTCATCCGCTCTCCCCGGCCGTACATCGCTCGTGACCCACATCTGCCGCATCTGAAGATTTGGTATATCCAAAAGAAATTTTTCAAAGGATTCTTCCGTGAAATCCGTGAAGTGTCTACCGTTTCGCATTCCGGCATACGTACCATATTTAAACGAAGTATAAATGATTCCATGCTTCCTTAACGCCCGTACCATCTTTCCAAAGACATCCGGAAGCTCTGGTAAGCGCACATGCAGAATCGAAGAACACGCCCAGATGCCATCGTACACATCTACAGCGTTCAGCTCGGAAAACAACATTTTCCGAACAGGTATTCCCGTATATTTCTCAGCATACCGGCACATTTCTTCGGAACCGTCCGTCGCGTCTACATAATATCCCCTGTCCAGAAAATACCGAGTGTCTCTCCCGGAGCCACATCCAAAATCCAAAATCTTTGATCCCGGCGGAAGCAATGCCAGAAACTGATCCTGCATTTCCGCAAAGTCCACCTTCTCCGTCCCCGCCGCAAAGGCAGCGGCATTTTGATCGTAATATGCCAAAGTTTCATTTTGATCCATACAGCGTCCTCCCTTTGCTCGCATTTCCTCTGTAGCGTCTTTGATAATAGTCCATCGTTCGATACTCGATGACGTCTTTCATTTGCTCCGAAAATACTTTGTCGGATATAACATTCCGTAATTCCTCCCGGAGCGCAATTGGTGCGCCTTCGCCTTTGATAAACATGCCTTTTCCGGATTCCAGCAAAAAATGCACCGGCATCTGCAAAATCTTACGAAGATGCTCTTTATCCGTGATTTTCTGAAAGCGCGCATAACTCATTTCCAACGCCAGATCCTTCCAATTTGTTCCGGTGCTGAAAAATGCCTTCCAGCTTTCCAGAAGTTCCTCTTCCGTAACACGCATACGAACATTTCCATGATTATAAAAAGCCATCAGAACCGGCATTTTATATATTTTCGTCATATTCGTTGTTTCAATCAGTCTGATAAATTCCCTGCCGATTCCTTGATAAAATGCTGTTTCTTCGTCAGTCAAAACGTCTAGTTCTCTGCAATATTCCAAATACCGCTTGAACGGATTCTCCCTGGAATGGGTAATTGCCATCTGATAAATATCGTCATCCATGTAACTGAACAAATCCATGCGGGAAGGCCTTCGACTCAGTAGCTCCTTGATTCGGAAAAATTCATTTCTGATCAGATCTTTCACTTTACGCTGCTTTTTGTCCATTTCAGCAAACAGATCGATCAGTTTCAGATCAAAATCGATCTGGCAATCATCCGGCCAATCAGATCGATCCGCCGGATCATAGCCTCCATGGTCTGATTCCGTTTTTCCGGTAAGCAGAAATCTGACGCGCCCTGCCTTTTCATAATTTCCAATGAAATCCAGTACATTCAGATATGCTTTTCCTCTGCTCCTGCGCAATCCCCGACCCAGCTGCTGTAAAAATACAATGGGAGATTCTGTCGGACGTAAAAATAGCACCATATCCACAGACGTAATATCTACACCTTCATTAAACATATCCACTGAAAAGATGACCCGGATCTCGCCGTTTTTCAATTTTTCGATTGCTTGATCTCTGTCCTCGGAAAACTGACCCGATGCGTTGCTGTAAACGGCCACAGACGGAATACCTCTTTTGCAGAATTCTCCAGCCATCTCTTCCGCATGTGCCCGGGAACAACAAAACCCCAGCGCACGTTTTGAGCCATATTTGCAATAATACTTATAGATCAGTTCATGCCGGTAAACATTTCCGATGTAAGCGCGGTTCAGTTCTTTTTCATCATACTTTCCCCCGACAATATGCAGCCCGGAGTAATCGGTCTCATCAAAGATGCCATAATAATGGAACGGCACCAGCATGCCTTTGTTAATGGCGTCCTTTAGTGAAATCTCATATGGAACATTATAATCACAGATTTCATAGATATTTCTTCCATCCATACGCTCCGGCGTCGCCGTCAGGCCCAGCAGAAACTTCGGGCGGAAGTATTCTACAATCCTTCTGTATTGGTCATTAACAGCATGATGAAATTCATCGATCACCAGATAATCAAAATAATCCGGTGCGAAATATTCTTCCGTAAGATATTCGCTCCTGCCAAGCGTCGCGACAGACGCAAAAATCACGGATCTATCCGTATCCTTCTGTTTTCCGTAGAAAAATCCGTAATCGTCGGACCGCCTTACATTCCGAAAAGACATCGCCGCCTGCTTTAGAATTTCCTCTCTGTGGGCCACAAACAAGACCCGTTCATATTTGGCAGAATCAAACGCCGCCAGGTATGTCTTTCCCACGCCGGTAGCCGCCTGAACAAGTCCTTTTGTCGCGCCCTCAGCCCGGCTGTCCTGCAGCGCATACAAAGCCTCTATCTGCGCGCCCCGCGGCTGAAACAGCGGCTGCCCTTCCGCATCCGCAAAATCTTCCAGCTCATCATATCTGGCCAGATCTTTTGATACAGCAGGCTTATGCCAGCTTCTGGAGTAACTGATCAGTTCCCGGTCGTCTATTACCAGGGAATGATTTTCAAATAGATCAACAAAGGCTGCATAAAACTGCCCAAAGTTTTTCTTATCATTAAGACTGGTAAACCGGTAATTCCACTCTATGCCCGAGGTCAGCGCGCTTCTGGAAATATTAGAGGAGCCTATATATATTTCCCCCATATTTTCATAGTGAAATATGTAGGCTTTCGGATGAAAGGAACGTCCCTTATCGTTATAAAACCGCAGATCCACCCTGTCGCCGAGTTCTTTCTTGATCAGATACAACGCCGACGGCTGCGTGATGCCAAGATAATTCCCGGTAAGAATTCTCACCGGTACGTCGCGGTCTAGCGCCGCCTTCAAATCCTTCAAAATCATCCTGACGCCGGATTCCATGAGAAACGAGACGATAATGTCGATTCTGCCGGCTTTTTGCATACTCATCTTTAACTGGTAATACAGAAAACGGTTTTTATTTCTGTCGCCAGTCATAACATCTGTATGTTCTATTTCAAATTCTTCTGCATCTGTTGTTTGCACAAAATCGAATTGGGGCATTGTTCTTCACTTCTTTCTGAGAGTATGGCTGGGGAATCCTGCTAAGTCCATTTAATAGGTTTTATTCATGAATTATCCAGTGACCATAACGCTTGCCACCGACACGTTCAATGCGTTCCGCTTCTTTCAAAAGAATCATTTTCTTTTGAATCACCCGTCTTGTGGTCCCAAGCTCTTCTGCCATTTCGCTTTGTGAAATTTCTGGTTTGTGTCTTAACACTTCCAGAATCTTTTGCACCAAAGCGTCATCCAAAGCACCAAAGTCTACGGTGCTTTGGTGCTTTGGAACTTTAGCATCCGACACTATAGCACTTTGCAAAGCTCGGAATTTCACCATGATATCTTCCCCATGAAGAATATATACCGGTTCATCTGCGCCAAGGCTTTTACAGGCGTCACAAATTTTTTGAATTCCGCGTCCCCAGCTTTCAATATAACCCGCACGATAAAATACATTTGCGATATCCGGATTGAAAGGCTTTGAGGAATGCGCTCCCATCAATGTCTCCGCCGTCCATCCAAAAGGAAGCAGACTACTGTTGCTGATATACATGACGTCTTCCTCAATGCGGATTTGGATCGGAATATTGTCAGCCCAATTGCAATGGATCAGCGCATTATAGACCGCCTCGCGCACTGCGTCGCGAGCAAAAGGATAGGTTTCAACCCTTGTTTCTTTGTAATACGAAATTGCGGCTTTCAAGTATTTCAGATAGATCAAGTCGATTACCCGGTCGGCCATAAGCAGCAGAGAACCGTGTACTTCATCCTGATACAAAAGGTCACTACCCTCGAATTTTCCGATCTTTACATAACAGCCACTGATAATCTTTTCTGCATTTCGATAGAAGCATAATGCTCCAGCTCTTTTCAGTTTGCCATCAACAAGCAGATCAAGCTTGTCCAAAAGTTCAACATTTGGTATATCCAAATCATCCTTTGTCATGCGGCCGCTGCGTAGCGCCTCGCGACGAAAAATGTCAAAGCTCTCCTTATCCAAATCATCAACTGTAACATTGTTGACTGTCGCAGCGTCCCACCTGATTCCAGTCTTTGACATCAGAAAATTTGTCAATGCGCTGCCACGAAGCTGCTGTTTCGTACTACCACTGCGATAATGATACTCGCCATCATAATTGACAGGGAACGCCCATGGTGAAACCGCAATCTCAATGTATTCTGCTCCGTTATCGGTGAGAAGATTTACATCTGCAACAATACCAAGCTTGTTTTGGATTTTGTTTGGAATATCTTCCATCAGTTTTTGGCATCACTGACACCAACGACAGTGCCATCGTCCTTTTTACCAATATATATCTTGCCATCCTGTGCATTGGCAAAACCGCATATCCATTTCAGATATTCGTCGCGCCAGATTTCTTTCCATTCTATATTCTGGCTTTCTGCCATCATGCGTTCACCTCCATATATTTCGCAACGCTAAAAGATTTAATTCAGCGAATCTCCAAACGCCTGCCGCACCTCATCGGAATCCTTTCCGGATATCGTTCTGCCGGTAGCCCGTTCGATCGCGCTTAAAAGTTTCTTTGCGCGGTCAACAATGAATTCCTGAAATTCATCGTTTCTTAACATGGTATGATCGATCCAGTGCGTCTCAACATAACCATCCAAATCGGACGGCAGCACAGAGCCTTTCTTCTCAAGTTTTCCAAGATAGACAGATGGAGCGACGCCACCGATTTCCCGATTGCTGCTTGCAGAAATCGGAGTTTTATTTATAATGCTGTTCCACTTGTCCTTGTCGTAACTCTGTCCGATGCAATAATCCTTCGGAAAGATGTGATGTATGTCGATTTTCTCATTGGAATATGTCGAGAAATCCATCTCTACGCCGGAGATGAAATCACGGGCGTGGTTCTTCAATATGAGCGCCATAATACCTTTATACGCCGCCGATTGCCTCGATTGCAGACCAAGCAGACGCGTCGGATTAAAGAAGAAGTCCGTGACAGTCTTCGGAAGGTCTCCTCCTTCTGTAATCCATTTGATAACCTGCGTTATGTCGTTTGCGTATCTCGTTTCATTTGCAGAACCGTACAGTTCTCCAAATACGCCGCACCAATACCACTGTTTTACCATATTCCTGACAGTGGTGGTATGAATCCTGTTCCCCTCCATCAGCACAGTACAAATAGTGGCTAAAGGAATGAGCTGTGTGCTGTATGGCAGGTCCCGGCTTGAGAAAATCCGCTCCTCCTTCAGCAGTTTATTCGCCTCGGAGAATCCTTTGCAAAGATCGTCTGCATACTTTTTGTACGCCGTCAACTGCAGGGCCAGCACATCCTTTTTCTTACAGCTCACTGTTTTGTCTTCCTTAGACGCAGCGAGCAGCGTGAGCGCCGTCAGGAAGTCGGTGGCTGTAACAATGTTCAGTAAATCTCCTGAAAAATATTTCTCCTTACGTTCCTCCCAGTCTTTACGCAGCGGGAAGTCATCCATAGCAAAAATCGCCGTGACAAGTTCAAAAACCGTCAGAGAGACGCCACCGGTATTGACATTCTCAAAGACCTGACAAACAGCCTCTTTCGGAGTCTCCTTGTCCAGAAGAATAACCGGCATGGCATATTTCTGTGTCGGCATAATGATCTTGGAAAATAACTCGGTGAACTGCCGAATAACATCCGGTTCATAGTTATAATAAGCATAATAATCGTTCTGCCAGCCTTGCTCCTCTCCGGAATTGAGAATGATGTTAAGCGGGAACATTTTTAACTTAAATTCATCCTGCCGGGTAGAAAGGTCAATATCAACCTTCCTTCCAAATTCAGACGTCACCTGTCTCGTTGCAGGAACAGAGATGACAACATCATCGTCATCAGCGCCCGGGTCAATGGCCTTTTCAATATTCAGATAATAGTATCTGTCTATCTCTTTGCCTTTGTCCGTTTTCGTATGTACGGGTTTCTTGCTGTAAAGGGCATTATAAAGAGAGGTCAGTCTCTGCTGTCCGTCGAGAATCAGCTCGTCCGGTTCGGTATCGTCCTTTGCATCCGAACCCTCGATCGGTTTGTGCTTGAAATGGATGCTTTCGTTTCCGTATTCAAGGAACATCGCTGCGCCAACGGGAAAATTATGTATAACGCTGAGTATCAGCGCCTTAATTCTTCCATCATCCCATACCCAGCCTCTTTGGAAATCAGGCAATTGTGCCGCACCGTTATCCACGGCCTTCATTAAATCTGTAAGCGGTCTGTCGTTTGTTTTCATTTGACTCTACCTTTCAATAATCTGCTTTGTTTCTAACCTATTCTTGCTAATTTTGATTATATAACTAAAGTCTGAATCTATCAACGAAAACATACATCTTGATACAGCTTTAGAAAGTTGTGGATGGTCATAGCGATGTTTATGGTTCTGTAGACGGAACTACGGAAACTCAAGCATAATAAAATTGTATTTTCATATATTGTGGAGTATAATAAAAGTGATAATATCTTGATTAAGGATGATATAGGGGATTGATCATAGAGATACAAAGCTACTTAAATAAAGGGCATAATCGAGAAATGATTGTGCGACAAAAATTAAAGACGAGGGAATTGAAATGCAAATTAACTGGGAGAGCTTTGCTACATATAACCATGATGTACGTGGGATTCGGATTAAATTTGAAGATTTGTGTCGTCAGTTATTCATCAATGAAAATCTTTCTGGAAACAAACAGTTCAAATATCTCCATGCTAATCCCAATAACCATGGATTGGAAACAGAACCAATTTATGATGAGGTAAATAAACGCTGGATTGGGTTCCAGGCAAAATTTTTTGATCAGGATGTGCGTTATGAGCAGATAAAAAATTCTGCGGAAAAGACTGTCGAGTACTATACAGGTAAGGAAGGAATCGTTAATCTCGTATTCCTTTTTTGTAATAAGCCCATAACAGTTACAGCGAATGGATATGTAAATGCAGTAAAAGTTTTGAAAAATGCCCATATAGATGTTCAGTTAATTACAGATACAGCAATTCTAGATCTTGTAAGAAATAAGTATTCTTATCTTGGGTTATATTATTTTGGGAATCATTCCATTCAGAGGGAATGGTTTGTAAAGCATACAGGTTATATGTTGGATGCACTTGGAGATCGCTATAATCGGCATTTTAATGTCGAGACGACATCTTCGGATGAGCTTTCCTTATTTATCCATGATCAAAGAGCATCAGAATATCTTAATGCAAAGAAAGCAAATCTTCTTGATACAATAAACAAATTGCCAGCTCGAAGCGGTAGCAAGGATTATTTAAGAAAATTGGAAGAAGTTATCTCGGCCCTTCCAGATGTTGATAATAAAACATTCTATCAATCTTTCGAGTGGAGCCAAGCGATACGATCGGCCGTTGCTACGTTTCTGGATAATTTTCAAGAAGAACGCAAGAGGTTAGAGGCTGAGAGGGAGGAACTGTATACACTTGCTGATGATAATAAAAGTAATCTTAAGGAGCGGGAGGCAGCTTTAAAAAAATATCATAAGCTGGGGGATCACATCTATGACCTAGATATGTTGATACAACTTCCGGAAATAGTAGCATTTTCTGAAAAGGAAATGCAATTGCTATATGGTGATGTATTAATTATTCATGGTGAAGCCGGCATTGGCAAGTCACAACTGCTAGCGTCAAAGATGCAGAATATACTTGATGAGGATCGAGTAGGACTTTTATTAGTTGCAGCTATCTATTTTACTGCCGATCCAATTCATACGCAAATCATGAAAAATCTAGAACTTGATTACAGTTTTGAAACTTTAATTGATATCTTGGAAACTATTGGTGAAAGAGATAATTGTATTGTGCCGATTTTCATAGATGCACTTAATGAGACATGGAATAGAGAACTATGGAAATCGGGTTTGCCAACGATTATAGATAAGATAAAAAAATCCCCTATGGTTAAAATAATTCTATCCTATCGGACAGAGTATCAACAATCAGTTTTGCCCGATTCTTTTTGGGAAGGGGAAAGAGATATTGTAACTATACATCATAGAGGGTTTGAGGATAACAGCATTTCGGCAGTGAGAGAGTTTCTGAATCACTATAATATTCCATTTACTCCGTTAGAATATTTTGGTTATGAGATGTCAAACCCGCTTTTCCTTACCCTGTATTGTAAAACGTATAATGGCGAGGAAGTTAGTTTGTCTACGTTGTATGATCGAATAGTTAAATATGCTAATGATAATATTTCTCGAGCCCTCAGAGTAGAATTAAGAGGAAAAGGGTATACGGAAAATGATGATATTCTGAGTCCTCTTGTTATGGAAATTGCAGAATGGTTGGTATTACAGGAGGAGAGATTTATTTCTCGGAAGGATTTAGCACAGTTAAGCTATTGGAAAGAATATGGGCTGACTGTCGCGCCTTTTGTACGTCATCTTGTAAGAGAGCATATTTTACATGAATCTATTTTTGAAGGAAAGGAAAAATTGTATTTTGCGTTTGATCAGATGAATGATTATTACTGTGCAAAAGCGGTTATGAAAAAGTTCCGTTCAAAATACGAAGTATGTAAATATTTATCTACAAATATTTTAGGAATAAAAAATGGGGAACTGCATAAGGCCTGGAACATAGATTTGTTTATAAATGCCTGTGCATTATATGCAGAGGAGTATATGGAAGAGTGTATTGATGTAATTGCTGAACTAGAAGATCCCAACGATAAAGGGCGGGTATTCTCTAGGTATATCGATTCTTTCCAATGGCGAGATATCCGGTATATGCCGACAGCTGATTATTTTGAAAATCTGTTGAAAAAATATCCCTGCAATTTGGAAGATTTGTGGTCAATGTTGATTGGAAATAGTGTGAAAGTTTTGCATCCACTTAATGCCGATTTTCTTCACAACATCCTCTTAAGATATAAATTAAATTATAGAGATTATCTCTGGACAATTTATATAAATAAATTGACAAAAAATGATGCGGACAGAATAATACAACTTATTCAAATGTATAATAAGGGTGAAAAACTCAAAATAACAAATGAAAAGCAATTGGAGTTACTCTTAACATTATTTGGATGGATTCTGACTTCGTCTAATCGATGGCTGAGAGATCATACATCAAAAGCAATGATAGAAATTATGAAGGAACATTTTGAACTGTGTCAAAAGATTCTTGAGAAATTTAAAGATGTAAATGATCCTTATGTAATTCAGCGTTTATATGGAGTTGTGTTCGGCGCCAGTTCTAAACGAGAAAATGGTAAGAGTTTACAGGCACTAGCAGAGTATGTTTTTCAGGCAGTGTTTAATCAAGAAAAAGTATACCCTGATATACTACTCAGAGATTATGCACGATTGATTATTGAGCGATTCCTCTATGAGGATCCGGAATATACGGGTGTGATAGATAGAGCCCAAATCATACCACCGTACAATTCTGATCCAATTCCAGAGATAGGGGATCAACACTATTTAGAGAAAAAATATACTGGTGCAATGTTTTGGTTAATGCATTCAATGCGATTTGATAGTATGGGAATGTATGGGGATTTTGGCCGTTACGTTTTCCAGAGTGCTCTTCATAATTTTGAAGTGGATGACAAGAAGATATTTAATTACTCCGTATACTACATCCAGACAGAGCTTGGTTTTTCTGAAGAATATTTTGGAGAGCATGATCTTCATTGCGGTAGTCATGATAGAAGTCAGACTATAAAGACAGAAAGGATTGGGAAAAAATACCAATGGATTACGATGTATAATGTATTAGCCCGCATTTCTGATCATTGCAAAATGATTGACCGCTGGAATTATTCGAAGAAAGAATATATTCAATTTGAAGGGGCATGGGAACCGTATGTTAGAGATTTTGACCCGACGTTGAATTCAAATTTTATGTTTTGTGATATTGCACCGAAATTCGATGTATTAGATGACTATGCTAATAAGGAAAGAGAGGAAAATAGGAGCAGTGATATTTTGACTGCGGATGCGCAGAAGGCTTGGCTTGAAACGAAGAGTGTTTATTTTGATGAGTTGAAAGATACATTAATTTTGACAGACCATTGTGGAATTAAATGGATATGTTTGACGAAGTATTGCGACACTGGACGTAAAGATTTACGTACAGAAAAGTTGTTGATATGGAGTTGGTTATATGCTTATTTTGTTAGTCCAGAACAGGCAGATGAACTTTCTCGATGCGCTGAAAATGGACAATCTGTTATCACAGATGATACAGCATCCCATCATGAGACATACGCCGTCTTTAATAGAGAATATCCATGGTCACCAAGTTGCCGAGAGTTGAATGAAAATGCATGGGTAGATGTACAAATTAAAACTGGCGAGTATGAAATAGTTACAGAAACGGTGCAAGTTTCAGATTATTCTCAAATGGAAGCGTTATTGCGTCTGTACAGAGGGTGGCTTAAGGATGAAGAGGGTGAAGAAAATGTAACTGAGGATAACGAGGAAGAAAAATATGATTTCGTAGTTCCAGATCCTCAGTATAAAATGGAAACTCGAAGTAGGGAAATCGAGAAAAAAATCGGGAAAATTCTTCATGCTACAACAGATTTATTATGGGAAGAAGAATATGATGCGTCAAAAGAAGCAGCGATTTCCCGTAGTCTTCCGTGTGCCGAACTTATTGAAATAATGAATTTGAGACAACAACAAGAAGATGGATTTTATTATGATTTAAATGGAAAGTTGGCTGCATTTGATACAGATTTGACACAAAAAATGAATTGTGTTGTTGTTCGGAAAGATATCTTAGATACTTTTCTTGATATGACCGGAATGAAACTAGTTTGGCTGGTAGATTCTGATAAAGAAATTCATGCAGGGGATTACTCTATTACAAATTGGAGTGATTGGGAGGCTGTATTTACCTATGAGGGAGAAAATATAACGGGAGAAATTCGTAGGCTTAAAGAATCCGGACATCCTGCTCCATGCCAACGGACATGAAACTGATTTTTATAAAAAAGACCCCCGACACCAAAATAGCGGCTCCTGGTATTATGCCGGTAAGCCGCTGTTTTCACTAAATTATTTGTTACGCTTTTGCTCCACCGCCCCCATGCTTCCCTTTGGTTATGACGAAGAGTGCGATACTCCCTGCTCCAAGTGCGCCATTTCTAATTTTCGCTGCACGCTCTCTTCTACAATTATCACAGAGTTTGTGCTTATTGGTACTTGAAAGCTCGCATCTGCACTTCTTGCAATACCTTATCTCATTATTATCAATGGTCTCATTCTTGGCCATCATCCTCACCTCCTTCGTCAGTCGTCGTCAGTAGATCTCGCATCCGAAACTCTATCTGTCCTGAAGATGTATCAAATGCCGATATTCTTGAAGCTATATCTGAAAACTCATCCACTATCTCAATTCTTTTCTGGGAAGAATTCTCGTTTAGCAAAAGCAATGTGTCCCTCTTATTAAGACCGTTTTCTTCGATGAATGTCTTAAATTCGCTTAAGCATTCACGACACGGTTCGTATTCTCCAAGCATTGCATATCCTTCACATTCTGTTTGGACAGCATTTGTTATGTACACAAGTGCCTGGAAAGAATCAATAGCTTTTTGGCTAACATCTCTTTCACCCTTCGGAGATAGTATCAGTTGAAGATCGCTCTTATGAGAATGCTCTATAATATGACTCATATTCTGTGAGAAATTCCGCATAAGAATTCTCTTCGCATCTGTAGCGCCGTTTACTACTCCGATTAGCGCGACTTCTCTCAGCTTTGCATCCTGTATCATCCGTGCCTGCTTCAATTTATCGCGGGAACTTTCAGCCATAGCCAGTCGATCATTCTGTAGTTCAATGTGAATTTCTCTAATGGCGTCTCCGACATACTCAATCTCATCCAATATCTGAGCCATAACGGCATGTGTAGATAGATTGTTCAGAGATTGAGTTAGGTTAGGCGTAAGAGCCATATCCTCCAATCGCACCTGTTTTACAAAACCATCAGCGTCTCTGATTGTCGGAAGGATTTCTCCCTGCTTATCAATCGTAAAGCGATATATCCCTTTATCAATCAGGTCTTTAACATAGTTATCCATTTTGGCGATCATCACATGTTCTTTATTCGCCATAGCTCCAATGACTTCCGCAATTGCCGGGAGTTTTACCTGAATTGTTTCCCAACTACCAAAATATTCGATAAGGCTTTTATTGTCTTCATAGGAAATCACACTCAAATCTCCCCTATTAGGTTTCCACTCCTCAATATCATATTCAAAAATAGGAACTATCTCATACTTATCTTGTTCGCTAATAGGCCTCTCGGCATCCGCGCTCTGAAAGCCACAATGAGGACATTTTGTCGCTCTATCAGAGATTTTCGTTCCACATTCTGGGCATAGAATCAAACTCATAATTCTGATACTCCTTAACCGATAGTTACTTTCCCTACAAAAACTCTGACATCTTCCCGTACCCGCTGATATAAGCACCCTTTTGGGCTCTTGTCAGTGCCACATATAGCAGACACTTTTCAGCTGTCATTGTTTCCTGTTCACTGACGGCATCCGTATGGTCAATCGCTGAAGCCAATGGAATAATCCTGTTGTTGGCCGCTACAACAAACATATACTGGAATTCCAGTCCCTTAACTCTATGCATCGTGGCAACACGGATCCCATCCAGACCACGATCATCCGCCTTATTTCCCTTGATCTCATAACAGCGGATTCCACTCGAAGTGAAATGAGCGATATAATCATCCAGCAATCTGTGCGTCCTGGCAACAACACAGATATTTTTTGCAGACACACCGCCATCGATCAATCCTTTGACCTTTGTCAGGATTGCATCAAATTCCTCATTTGCATTCGTTGTAGCGATTATCTCCGGAACTGAACCATGCGTAAGAGACTGACAACGGTCTCCGGTGTCGAAGGAATCGTCAAGGTCATCAAAGGATATTCCATTCAGCAAAGCAAATGCCGCCTTCCGAATCTCTTCCGTAGTTCTGTAATTGATTCTCAGAACACTGCTTCTTCCTCTGATATTAATTCCGCATTTTGATAGAGCAGCCTTATTCTTATATATTCTCTGATGAGCATCACCGACAATGAAAATATCATTCTCGTGCTCCTCTCCTGCAATCGATCGGAGCAATCGAAACGCATTTGCACTAAGATCCTGTCCCTCATCAACGATGACATGCTTGTACCTCGTCTCTGAGGATGTTTTTTCTATTAACAGTCTGCACTCATACATGGCTGTATTGATATCACGGACCTGATTTTCCTTCATCAGATTCTGGTAAGCTTCGAATACCTTCCATATCTGCATTCTCTTTTTTCTGTCTAGTCTGGTGCCGCGCCCGGTTCTGCTTGCCTTGACATATTTTTCTAACGAGAAAGCCTCCTGCGCCACAACTACACGATTATATTCTTCTTCATAAAAGCTCACAGGAAATTCTCCGGAAAAGTCCGTTCCTGTCACCGCTTCTTCCCAGAGGTTGTCCGCCTTTTCATCATAGGCAATCTCTGCCGGATATCCATGCTCACGAAGAAACTGAGATACCCACGCATCCAGATTGATCACATCAATTCTTCTGATCTCATCCAGCGTACATATCTTTCGCAGATTATCCTTAATATCAGAGGCAAGATTGGCTGTATAGGTGGTGAAAAGAATTCTCTCCTTGTCCTTCAGCCCTGCTGCCAGATGCTTTGCTCTGTGCATTGCAACAACTGTTTTTCCGGTTCCTGCTCCGCCAAGTACTCTTGCAGAACCAGAATAGTTTTTATTCACAATTTTTCTCTGCGTTGGATGAAGGAACACTCTCCACTTCTCCAGCGGCTCTGCCATGATACGACGGAGTTCTTCTTCCCCTTCAACCACAACAAAGGACTTCAAGGACAACGGGCTTTCCAGAGCATCTGCCAGATTCTCAGCAGGTTTGCTGCCCTCTTTCTCTTCTTTGAAAAGCTCAATTACCTCCTCAGCAGGAATGCCTTCTACCACCCAGGAAAGCGCCTCGAATGTATCACTGGCAAAGCTGGCCTTTTTAGCATAGAACTCCTGTGCATCTCCGATGGATCTCACGAATGGAATCTGTTCTTCCGGAACTCCAAGCTCAATCAGCCCCTCGTCCGTAAGTTCCGCAAATAGTACAAAGTCCTGCGCTGCAGGTTCCACAACCGGTGTTGTCACAATATCAAATACTTGAATGGCACCGGTCTTTGGATTGATCTCACATTTTTTATTTCGTGCCCAAGCATAAGCCTCATCATGATGGTCAACCCACAGAAGCAGATAAACACCTGTCTCTGGCTGTCTTACAGTAATACCACGGTAGGTATCATCGATCCGTACAGACCAGATTTTTTTATCCATACCCCCATTGATTTTCTCATAGTTGATTCCCGGAGACTGAGGATTATTGCGGAACTTATTGATAAACTCCGTAACCTTCCCCTGGATTTGCCTCGGCAATGCTGCAAATGCAGTCAGGAAATCTGCGGATATAGCTACCTTTGCTGCTGACTCCATCTATCACACCTCCTTGAACGTATCATCTATCTCATCCGATACAGTAAATATCTTCCAACCTGAAGCTTTGGCCTTTTCAATATCTTCTGCCTGATCTTCGGTCATAAATCCTATCTTCTTCTCAATCCACGCCAACTCTATTTCAGCAATGACTTCTCCGGATGCATCTGCCAGCTCATAACCAGCTTCTTCCGGAGCAGGAATACCACGCGCTTTACATCCATCGGCAATACTCTTGCTGATATCATCAAACAGTATGGATTTAATCTCCTCCCAGGCTTCCATAGATACTTCAGCCGGTGCAACATCCTCTGCTGCGGTCTCCACCTTGCCATTAGGCAATGCTGAATACGTCTGATTGTCCAGTCCTGTGTAACATACAGCAATAAACTGATCATCAAACTGCATCACATTGGAGAACTGCCAGAAACCATTCCATTCCTGTTCATACTTATCTGTTCTGGCGTTTTTACGATCATCCAGCACTGCACACACTGAAACAGCTGCATTCCTGTCAGCCTTCATCTTCGCTGCCAGAATTCCGGCATACATGTAAAGATGGGTATTATCACTTCGTGGAATCCACGTTCCGAAAAATGTTCCCGGCTGTACAAAATCATCTTCCGTATAATGAGTCTGCCCGTTCACCTTTCCTGTAACATCATTCCAATTGATGAAATCGATAGAACTTGCTGCCTTAGTCGGTTCCAGAAGCGACAGCGATATGCCGTGCGCATGTGCTGCAAATAACTTATCAGATCCATCCAGTTCCAGATATCTCATCAGCAGTTCCATAGCGGACATTTTATTCGGTCTTAAAGCATCCGCTTTAGCCGCACTGATCGTAGGCAGGTACATCTTTGTGCCGGACGGCATCTTCTCATAAGTCAATGTAGGAGTGAAGTAATCTCCCTGCTGTGTAAACACAGATTGTACGTCTCTCCAGCTGAGGCTCCATACACGATATCTTCCGCTTCTCCGGATTGCCTCTCGCTTTAAGGTATCATCTGCAACTTTATCTTTATGATAGATAAACCCATCTGTGAAGATTGCGACCGGAAGCTTATCCGATTTACCGACAGGGCTAATGATGAAGTCCGGCTTGCAGCTTACTTTGACACCCTGAGTAGCATCAAGTAATACCTGAGGTTCAATTTCCCATGTCTGATCATTGATCTTTAATATGTATCCTTCCTTGCCTGAAATAAGCGACTTGGAAATATCCACCTTACGGTTCTCATTTCCCATCTGAGCAAGAGCTTCCACAAACCGTCGCTCCAATTCACTGTCAAACAAGGAATTGACGGGAACGCTGGCCAGCTTCTCAATCTTTGTCAGATTGTCTTTTCCGCTCAAAATAGAACGCAGGATCCGGATTGCCGTGCTACGTGAAATATCGCCGATATTCTGGCTCTGCCTATACGCATACAGGCAATGATAGCAGCCATCTTTCTGCGGATCCTCTTTGCAGGAGCACTGCTCCAGCTTCTGAAGCGCACGCTCAAAGATGTCGATGAGCGAATTCTTTTCGTTCATCAACTGCTTCAAATATCCCGTACCACCAGGAATGGAATCGTATATAACAAGATACTGCTTCCGGTAATCAGCATCCGGAATCGGCACCTCGCTAACTGTTGCCCGCAGGTGATCCACATTGCCAAAATATTCCTTCATTCCAAGCATGAAAGCGGCTGTAAATGATTCTGTTCGTACATTGGAGGAATCCATTGTAGTGGCAGGGATCAGAATACGCAGTGCCTCCGTTGCAAACTCACGGTAAAGGAATAAGCACTCTTCAAAGGGATCGTTGCTGGATGCAGGCATCTTCCTGGTCTTACAGTAGAATGTATGTACTTCCTTTCCATGATCCGGCTGAATCTTTCCGCAGTATTTACAGATCTTGAAGCCTTTTCTGACATCCTCAACACCGGACACAGAAAGCTTTTCTCCCACCATGTCGCTTTCACCGAAATTGATCTCTCTGAGAGTAGCCTTCTTTACAAACTCATAACCGAATGCAAACTCTTCATTATCCATCTGGTAAGCGCTTGAAATATCATGGTCTTCGTCTACGTCTACCAACAACTGCTTACAGTAGAATACGTTTGACCGGTCATCGCTTTCATCAGAAATAAGGCTCTTGGTATAATCCATGTTGGAATAGACCATCTGCACTTTCAACATGTTACGAACCTGTCCGGAATCCGCCCATGCCGGGCTTCCACACTGCGGACAGCATGCAGTATTCTTTCCGACTTCTTCAATCTGCGCATGAGAGCAGTTTGGACACAATCTCCACTTTGCCGACTGGGAGCTAGTCAGATCGATCTGATCTATCGTCAGCTTTCTTCCGTCAACGTAAAAGCTATTATTTGGCGCGAATTCACTAATTGCTGCCGAAGCACTACGGCTATATTCATAAACAGACTTCCTATATTTTTTCTTTGCTTCACCTTCGCCGGCATCTGCCTCGTCCTTACGATAAAGAATGGCCTTCAGAATAATTCCGGCCTCCGGGAAGGCATAGTTTGGAAGCAGTCCTTCATCAGATAAGAAATTAAACACATCTTTCTTGTTCAGTTCCTTTAATACATTGATGAGAGCTGCCTGCTCTGCCTTCAGTTCTTTTATTTCATCCTCATAAGAAGAATCCTTCGGCTTGCTTTGCAGATCCTTCACCATGTCCTTCAGTTGCTGTATACTTGCTGACAAAGAATCTCTCTGCTTTTTCATCGCCTCAAAAGCTTCAAGGATGCTCATATGCATCGGACTCTTTTTGAGACGGTCTCCCTGAGCAAATTCTTTCAGTTCCTGCTTTGCCGTATTATCCAGGTACTGAACAAACAGCTGGATGAAGGAGTTCTGCAGATGTGTAAGATTATTCTGCACATAGCTAAGGAAATTAAACGGGAACATATCCATCGGATGGTTCTCTAATTTCCCAAGGATTATACCGATATTTTTAGGGATAGACTGTTCCGGTACTCCGCGCTTCACCCAGGAATCCATGCAATAGGCAACAAACTGACGCTCCAAAACAGCAGAAGCCTTCAGGAAGATCTTCGGTGGCTGTACATTGCCTTCCATCATATCCAGCGGATCCGCATAGAAGTACAGATCATGCGGTCTCGCAGCCGCTACAGCCAGCATCAATGCATTTCCATCTTTACGTCCTGCACGCCCGGTACGCTGCAGGAATTGTGCCTGAGCCGGAGGCATACTGCAAAGGATGACGGTGGAAAGGTCACCGATATCGATACCCATTTCAAGCGTTGGCGTACAGGACAGAACATTCGGGTCCCAGACCTTCTGTTCATCCTTACTCCGCTTGAAATCTACCTCCAGAGCTTCCCTGTCCTCCCTCTCCAGGAGTCCTGTGTGCTCCTTGGCATTTATTCTGGCAATATCACCAGATGTAAAAAGCTTTCCATAATAATCCAACTCATCGCACTCTGATGCTTCAAACGAGCCGTTGCAGACACTTCTCGTGCAAGGCGCTCCATCCCATAAATCCTTATTTTCTTCAGAAACAGCATGGCCAATTCCACAAGTATCGCACTTAAGCTGAATCACCTTATCAGTGATATATACACGATCCTTATCCAGGCCATAGACTACATAGTCCGAAGCAATCTGAATCGTCGCCACTATCCCGGACTTCACCAGTTCCTCCAAAATAATCTGGCTGATCATTGTAAAGGTCGATGGCTCAGTCATAAATTCATCGCAGCATGAAGAAATCCAGTCTGTGTACTTACTCTCTGCCACCGTATCAAAATTGAAATTTCGTTTTCCTTTGGGATTATTCTGCTTAAAAATAAATCGTGGCGTATTTCTTCCGGACTGCCTTCCTGGCATCCAGCTCACCCGATCATTGGAGAGCAGGTAGGTATTTCCATTTTCTTTCAGAAACAGATAGAATGCATCGTCATCAAATGCACCATTCTGCCGCATGATGTCTACGTAGCCCGCAACCATCTGCTCATATCGCTTCGCAGATGTATTCGGCAATGCCCCGATCTCATTGGTCACACGCTCATGCACATTCCCGGCGACCTCAAGAAGTTCTTCCTCCTTGAATGACAGGCAGGAACAGCCGAACTTCTCCAGTGTTCGTCCGATGCAGCTTGTAAGTCCATACTCAAGCATGATCTCATAGGAGATCCTTTTTTCTATATCTGACATCAGCTTTTTGGCAAGGGCATCCTTACCCAGCTTACGATTCTGGATCATTTCCTCATAGGCACGCATCCAGGTCATATTCGGAGCAATAAAGAAACTGACAAAACTTTCATCGTCCATCTGATCATGCCAGTAATCGATGAACCCCTTTGTGAAATCAGCAAGCGACTTCCCTGCGCCACCATTCTCTACATAACGCTGAAGTGCACTTCTAAAACCAAATCTCCATGTTCTTGCATTAAAGAATCCTGCACGATGCGCAGCATCCTGGACATTATCGGAAAATGCCAACGTCTTTTTGTCATCATTGAATTTTGATGCAAACAGTTGTGAGATACTCGTGCTGATTTCCGTGGCGCTCCGAAGCCCCATCAGGGAGATGCCACGCTTTGATCCGCAAAACGGGCACACAAACTGCTTATGATTTTTAGAACCTGAAGTTTTAATCGGATTCGGAATCAGGACTTTAACCGTATCAGCTCCACAATTGTCACAAGATGCAGATACGTTCTCGCCGATCTTTACCTGCAAACACTCAGGGCATAACTGAGATTCTATGAACCCCCGCGGACAATCGCTCTCCTTATGAGGGAACATCATCACGATTTTTTCATCCGCCTTAAAATACAGGTTATAGAATGCTTCCAGGCTTGTAATGGTTGCATTCATACGTTCACTTAATATCGACGTCCATCCGGTAGCTCCGCAATCACGGCAGTTTACCACAGGCAGATATTGTTTCGCCTGCTGAGTGTTCAGATCATGTGCTATGGAATATGCAACCATCTTCGGTGACACCTTTGCCACCAGACGACGCAATTCCCTCATCCAAAGCTGAACCTGAACGTTTAAGAA
Organism: uncultured Lachnospiraceae bacterium; assembly: GCA_947589095.1. Taxonomy (GTDB): domain Bacteria; phylum Bacillota; class Clostridia; order Lachnospirales; family Lachnospiraceae; genus UBA3402. The sequence goes on along the minus strand of CANQBX010000006.1, from coordinate 5,592 downwards.
AGGCCGCATACTTTCTGCCGATCCTGTTCTGGCATAGGAAATAAGCGCCAAAAGCGCATTTACAGCTTCTTCCGGGTCTTTCATCTCTTTCAGTGCCGGATAATTGACCTGCAATTCATCAACGATTGCTGATACTTGATAATAATTCCCCTTTATGAAAGAAATCATCGCCTGCATAAAGCTGTGATGCACCAACTGCTTACCTAAAACGATCTTTCCCTCCGGTGTTGAAATATCGGTACCAGGAAGATTCGTCCATGCCTTTACTGCCTCAGCGATATAGGCTTTCTCGTCATCCTGCTGAGTCAGAGTGATGAGTTTCCTAACCTGTTCATCTGCCGGAATTGTAAAATCTGTAATATCAGAATCTGCAAAAAACTCTGCTGGTGAAAGTCTATCCTCCGTGATGACTGCATTCTCTTCAAACGGTTCTCCAAAGATCTCCGATGCGTACTCAAGAATCCCTTTTCCGTTGTCTTTGGATCCCATCGTTGCAGATGTTCCGATACAGCAAAGATAGCCTGCCGGTGTCCACAGACGAGATTTCAGACGTCGAAGCAAGCAGGCCAGGTCCGTGCCCTGCGCACCATCAAAAGTATGTAACTCATCGACAGCAATATATTTCAGTGTATCCGGTGCGTTATCCTTCCAAAGTCCGGCATCCTTCGGACGAACAAGCAGGTAATCCAGCATCTTATAGTTCGTCATAAGAATGTCTGGCGGCGTATTAAGCAACGTCTCATGATCCGTGATGACATTATCTTCGCTCATCATACGACTCGGAGTATGCTCACGACCACCGACATACATACCAACAGTCACATTTCCCCGTAACTCCAGGCTTTTGTGAATAAGTTCAGCAATACGCCTAGCCTGATCTGTCGCAAGCGCATTCATCGGATAAATAATGAGTGCCTTAATGCCATTCTCTCCTCGATGCTGATAACAGTACTCCAAAATAGGATACAAGAAGCACTCCGTCTTACCGGATCCCGTACCGGTTGCAATCAAGGTAGATTGCCCATCATCCCCTATCAGTCTCTTAAAAGCTATATCTTGATGAACATACGGGAGGTATGCAGGATGGATCGCCTCGAAACAGTCCGGCATCTGTTCTGCCACACGAAAAGGAAGGCGCACAGATACATAGGGTTCGTGGTAAACAGAATCCTTTGTCTCCAGCATATTCCGGACGGAGCCTCTGAAAGGTTCATTCGTCATTGGAAATGTGGTTTCAATATAATCCCCGATACCTTTTTCTAATTGCTTTGCAAGTACGGATGGTAACATACTGCATGTCCTCCCTCATAGCATAATTACACACAAACAATAATATCATTTACTATCCAAATGCCGTTGCATGTCGTAAATAGTTATGTATTTATTATAATTTAAATCAAATGCTTTCGTTTCTTTCATATTGGCATGTTTATCTATCAACTTTGAAATCCATATCCGCCTTGATTTTACTGTATCATATATAGAAATACATGATAAAGCTATAAACATGCCATAAGGAATATTCCAGCCCCAAGAGTTACTATGAACGCATCCATATATTCCTGCCAAGAATATAACAACAGAGATGAAAATAATAATACCATTTACGCGCTTAATAAATTTTCTCTTTACTTTTACTGCCTCCTCATGAGCCATACGTTCTGCATTATGACAAATTTCCTTATATGTTTTCTCCTCTTTTTCGCGAAAAGAGGCATATAATTCACTCTTTGTATCTTCACGAGTTTGATTTACTAAACGGTATTCATACTCCTCCCGTATTTGTTCAACAAAAGGCTCCGTTATCTTTTCAACTTGACCATTAGTCTTCAAGAGCAATTCTTTTCTCACAAAATGATCCGATCGAATTGTGACTGCCTCTTCATAACTCAAAATACCCTCTGCTTCCATTTTACTTAACACTTCCGACATTTTTTCAATAAGTTCTGGTGTCGGCTGCTGCGCTGAATAAGCATTTTCTAATAATTGTAACTCTGGAATATCTGCATCTATATTATTACTCTTTACCCAGGTAATTGCTGCAAGACGTCCTACATCTATTGTCAAATCAAAATTGTCACTATCTATTTCTCTCCTATAGTATTGATTAAATGCGTTGACAAACTCTATATTTGTTGTGACAAACAAATGACGGCAATTTTCAATTCTATTTCCTTCAAAGCCATTACGTAGTTTATGAATGGCAATGGCAGAATCAATATCTGCTTTCAAACTTTCTGGCTTATAATGTCCCACCTTATTTCGTACAAATAATTCTGCATCTTTCTCATTAATAACAAATCTTTCATCCACACTACCATTAGATTTTTGAGAATAATTAGGTAATTCCGTCAGTTCAATGCCATATTTTCTACTAAGAGTTACATGAAAATTATTTTTAAGTCTATCCACATCTGACTCTGTATAATGCTTAGCGTCCAATCCGTCTAATGTCCTATTTGATAACACATTGGAATTTATAGAATATTCATACGCTGTAAGAATGTTAATAATCTCATTTCTTGTTTGCGGGAAGTAACGGAAACTAGCATTCTGTCTTTTCAACATTTCATGTAAACTTTCTGCCTTCTTTTTTTCCTGCTCACTCTGATATCCTAATAACCGCAAAAGGAATGGCGTATCATAATAAAAAACAACAGCTTTGTAGTTTGCAGACATCAAATTCCCATTGTCTGGTTGAAGATATAATACTGTTTCGAGATAATACCCCTTAACAAGATCAAGAATATATTTATATTCAACGGTATTATGAATCTGTCCCTCGGCAATAAACCTAGCTATATAATAAAAAGCTTCTGATGTTTTTCGTGATATTGCATCTATTCGCAATCTATCAATGCTAATATCAATTCCATAAAAAGCAAAAAACATATGCAAAAGGTTTAAAGCCTGTTCTTTTGAACAAACTTTTTCATGTTGACAGTGACTTTCTAGATATTGAAACAAGGCTCCTCCAACAGAATCAATAATTAAATCGCATTCTTTCCGTCGCGTTTCTATTCTTTCAACAACACTATCTAGTGATTTTACAAGATAATATTTTCTTTGCTTTTTCTGAAAAAACTGAGTATTTCTTTGAAAAATCCTTTTAATTATTATCTCTGGCATATCTACATATCCAAAGTTACTGTGCATCGCTGCAATGACTTTCGATATGTCAACCATCTCCCCCAAACTCGTACTCATTGCAACACAATACTCAACAAAAGGCGTAATAAGATCCAAAATATCCTTTTTTCGAGTTACCCATTGTGTCTCAAGCATTACCGCACTTGTAAGCGCATTTTTACTGTTCATATTTCTTCTCCTTTTTCTCAATTGTATATCATTTTTCTTTTGCAAAGAATTAGCAGCCCTTATATTTCTTCTCAAAGAAATCCCAAGCGATTTCGTAATCTTTCTCCCGATCACAGCGATCAAATGGTGCAACGTATTCTATCGTCCTCTCTATAGGACCTTCGGGCATGGTATCATCAATAACCGTTCGATAGAATTTTTTGTTCTCAGGTGCATCTTTGATTCCGTTTTCCCACTCAGCACGTGAGAAACCTACACCAGGAAGCCCTTTGTTAATTGTAAAAACAATCCTACCGTTCACATCATACCAAGTATCATCCTCATACTTTTTATGAACAGGAAACTGTAAGCAATACAAGTTTTTCAATTCATGAAGTGTAATACCGAGACTCATTGCAACCAAAACATCAATCTCAACCAGCAATTCACGTCGTGCATAATCAGTTCTTACAAACGTATTAGGCGTCCAATTCGAAAACTTAAAGTATCTATTATCCAATCTAGGATCTTCTTTTGCCCATTTTCCTTCAACTGGCATCTCAGGCAGAACTTTATTCCATAATGCGCGATAATATTTGTTTACGCAATTTAACAGCATTGTTCTTCCTATCAATTCATTTTGATAGACAGCATCTGGAAGCGGAAATTTTCCAGCGGTATCATTATAAATATCGCCTTTTCCAAGAGCGCGAACAAAATAGTCATAGGGCAACGATTCAAGTAGTGCGGAGACAAAAACCAAATTCTTTATATCTCTAAAGCACATCCCAAAAATACCATTTATATGGCTTGGACCAGGCGGAATTATTGCACCCATTAAAGTTCTTTCTTGGTTTAACCCCAATCTTCTTCGAACTACATACCTGTATTCTGAAGTATAACTTGTCCCCCAAGGAGTTTGCGGATCGTCATAATCTGAATTATGGTTTACTTGATATATATTTCTTTGATAATAATCATCATCAATAAAAGTAAGATCTATTCTATCGTAATCCGCTTTTTCGGATTTCTCTTGTCGGGGAGTTTTATATAAAGGATTTCCAATTCCAATGTAAGGGCCTGCATATACAAGACCATGAACATTTTCTGAAAAACCATTTACAGGCTCGATTATCCCTTTCTTCTGGCATGCTGTTTCGTCTAAGAATTGGGTCATGTAAACAGTATTACTCAAGTCACCTATTCGTTTCTCTTGTAAAGCAAGTTTTTCCAAAACACACATCAAATCCTTAGAATAAATAGATGGCATTCTTGTTTCATTTGGCATTTTTTCATCATCAAACAGACGTGCCAAAACCCTCAGATCCGACTTGGTTATCTGTACAATTCTATCCTTGTGCCCAGATATATTCCAATCGCCATTCTCATCTTTTATCTCCGGAACCAGTTTACTTCCTTTGTCCTCTTGTGATCGATCAATAGTTATGGGATCATATAATGACGATATTTGTTCAAAACTTGTACTCTCTCTATTGCAATAAATATTAATGCTGTAGATAGATGTATGACTTATTTCTTTAAAGAGAAACTTTTCGTTTACAAACTGATAGTGTCTCTTCAACTTCGGATACATATACGCTCTAAACACTCCACCTTTGGGATCGTCATATGTCCCTTCGGGATGAAGAAATGACATGACAGCATCATTATTTCCTATATACCAGCTAAGCGGAATAAAGCATTTGTACAGATTTGTTTTCATTCCACTAAGAATTGAATAATTCTGTACAGCATTCAAATAACTCTGTGTCCCAGATGTTTCTGAATATTCAGAGAGGTATAAATCCATTCTTTCTTTTGTAAAAAGCATCCTAAGACGTTCGCTATTGATCTGACTTGCAGAGTATTTTTTTATTACTACTCTTGGTTCCATATCAGAAATAACGTCTAATTCATTCCATTTAAGTGCAATCCATGGAGGATTACCTACTACTAGATCGAACCCTCCTCTCTCTGCAAAGAGATCAGCAAACTCCAATTCCCAATGCATAAAATGGTTCTTTTCAGCAATCTCATATGCAAGATTAAGACGCGGATTTTCTTTACGCAGACGCGGAATATCTACCACAGATCCGGAACCATAGGTAGCAACTATATCCAGTGCAATCTGTTCCATTTCTGTAGGGAACAATGACAGCTGTCCGCCTTTAGCCTCTCTACTTACATTTACGGATGCCATTGTGCCTTCCAAAATCAGCGACATGTCAAACAGAAACTCACTTCTACTTGGCAGCAAATCAGCTTTATCAATCGGCCAGAACCAGAGCGCACACC
>CANQBX010000005.1 GCA_947589095.1 uncultured Lachnospiraceae bacterium | reverse complement strand
CCATATCCGGTTGAATGAGCGATGCGCTCTTACATACCCTTTGTGTTCCGCACTATCTCTCTGCAAGCAGCTTTCTTTACTGTTTTCTGCATCCATCTGCCCATTCCTCCTTTCCGGGTCGTACTAAAGACTCCTGTTGATTCGGCCCTTCACATCTCTGCTACTATGGCCTCTGCTGACTTCTGTGCGTTCAGCACTGCCTCTCGGCCGTGGTTATCCTTTTCAAGACATGCCGCACAGACCTCCCCGGGTACCACACGTTTCTTTCCCTCCATCTACCTGCCACATCTACCATGCATGATTCCGTGTAGTTATCGGGCTTCAGCTTGTAATGCAGTCTTACCCTCATGCATAGCCTTTTGTGCGGTTTCTGTTCGTCAGGCCAGAGGTTTGCTCGTGGTTAGTCTGTTCCCACATCCGGCTTCCTTCAGATTCCACCTCGCGATGGACACCCTTGCCTTCGGCTATATCCTTCCCACTACCGGGCGGATTCGGGACTTTCACCCTTTAGAAACGTGCGCCGCCGGGCGCACATTATGTTAAATCAGGGACTATGTCGCCATAGCCCCTGATTTTGGTGTTGCCGCAGCAGCACGAATTCTCCTTGTTTTCCGTCAATTACTCTTACCGCCCGCTCCCGCCTTGTTCTTACCTCACACGATCTCTTCAAGCGCGCAGATCTCAACGCCCTCCGCCGTAAGCGCCGCGCGGATCTTCTCCACGAACGCCAGCGCCTTCGCGCCGTCCCCGTGGACGCAGACGGAATCCGCCCGGATCGGAATGTCCCCGCCGGTGATCGCCGTCACCTTCTGCTCCTTCACCATGCGGATCACGCGGGCGATGGCCTCGTCCTCATCGGTAATCATGGCTCCCTCCTTGCGGCGGTTCACCAGCGTCCCGTCCTCCTCGTAGGCACGGTCCGCGAAGACCTCCTGCGCGGTGCGAAGCCCCAGATCCATGGCCGCGCGGGCCAGCTCACCGCCGGATAAGGCCAGCACGATCAGATCCGCGTCATATGTCTTCACCGCCTCGCAGATCGCCTTCGACAGCGTGTAGTCCTTAGCCGCCATATTGTAGAACGCGCCGTGGGGCTTCACATGCTGCATCTTCATACCGTGGACCCGCAGAAATGCGTCCAGGGCGCCCAGCTGATACAGCGTATACGCCTTCGCCTCGTCCGGCGATACCACCATGTTCCTGCGGCCGAAGCCCATAAGATCCGGGAAGCCGGGATGCGCGCCTGCGCGGATGCCGGCGGCGGCCGCCATGGCGATCGTCTTGTCCATTACCACCGGGTCCGAGGCGTGAAAGCCGCAGGCCACGTTGGCGGACGTCACTAACGGGATGATCTTATCGTCATTTCCCAGTGTATAGCGGCCGAAGCTCTCGCCCAGGTCGCTGTTTAAGTCTACGCGATACATATCTCTCCACTCCTTTTCATTCTGTCCGACTGAAGAAAACTTCCGGACATCCTCCCGGCAGCGTTTACCTGCTTCCTCCGTCTGTGAAACGCTGCCGCAGTCAGGATATAACAGGCCTGCCGGACGCACACTCCAAAGTCAGCCCTCTTTACTGCCCCTTCATCTTCATGAAACTCTCAATAAACCCGGTGTCCGCCTTCCCTTCGATAAACGTCGGGTGCCGGATGATCTGGTACTGGAAGTCCAGGTTCGTCTCCACGCCGATGACCACCATCTCATCCAGCGCCGCGCGCATCTTCAGAAGCGCCGCCTCCCGCGTGGGAGCGTGAACGATGATCTTGGCGATCATGGAATCGTACAGCGACGGGATCCGATAACCGCTGTAAAGCCCGGTGTCCACCCGCACGCCGTTGCCGGCCGGCAGATGCACGAACTGTACCAGACCGGGGCTGGGCATGAAATTCTTCTCCGGGATCTCCGCGTTGATGCGGCATTCGATGGCATGGCCCTTCGGATGGATGTCGTCCTGGGTGAAGCTTAACGGTTCGCCCATGGCCACCCGGATCTGCTCGATGATCAGGTCCGTTCCGGTTACCATCTCCGTAACGCCGTGCTCCACCTGAATGCGAGTGTTCATTTCCATAAAATAGAATTCACCCGCGGGGCTTACGATGTATTCGATGGTTCCCGCGTTGGTATAGCCCACGGTCTTTGCGGCCAGAACCGCGTACTCGTTCATTTTCCGGCGCGCCGCGTCGTCGATAGCCGGCGACGGCGATTCCTCGATCAGCTTCTGGTGGTTGCGCTGCACGGAACAGTCGCGCTCCCCCAGCGCCACCACGTTTCCGTGGGAATCCGCCATGATCTGGATCTCCACATGGCGGGGATTCACGATGCAGCGCTCCAGGTACATGGCGTCGTCGCCGAAGGCGTTGGCCGACTCCCGCTGGGCCATGTTAAACTGGACCTCAAAATCCTCGGGAGAGTTCGCCACCCGCATGCCCTTGCCGCCTCCGCCGGAGGACGCCTTGATCATGATCGGATAGCCGATCCGCTCCGCTTCTTTCTTCGCGTCTTCCACATCGTAGACCGCTTCCCGGGAACCGGGCACCACGGGCACGCCCGCGTCCATCATGGTCTTGCGGGCCTCGGATTTATTGCCCATCCGGTCGATCACGTCCGGATCCGGGCCGATGAAAATGATGCCGTTCTCCTGGCATTTGCGGGCAAAGGTACTGTTCTCCGACAGGAATCCGAAGCCGGGATGGATCGCGTCCGCCTGCACATTCTCGGCGGCGGCGATGATGTGGTCCATGTTCAGATAGCTGTCCTTCGCCGGGCCTTCGCCGATGCAGACGCGCTGGTCCGCCAGCTGCACATGGAGACTGTCCGCGTCCTCCTTCGAATAGATCGCCACGCTCTGGATGCCCATGCAGCGGCAAGCGCGGATGATGCGGACGGCGATCTCGCCGCGGTTGGCGATCAGAACTTTGTTAATCATATGCCTACCTCCGTGTGTCAGATCTTCTTTACGCGGAACAGGGGCTGACCGTACTCCACCTTCTGCTCATTGCTGACCAGGACCGCCTCGATCTCGCAGTCGAATTCGCACTGAATCTCATTCATCAGCTTCATGGCCTCCAGGATGCAGACCGTCTGGCCTTCCTTGATCCGGTCGCCCACGCGCACATAGGCCGGGATATCCGGGCCCGCCGCCGAATAGAAAGTTCCCACGATCGGCGCCGTGATGAAGAGGACCTCGTCCTCCTCCGCAGGTGCTGCCGCGGGAGCCGGCGCCGCGCCGGCCGGCGCCGGTCCGCCAACCGGCATGGCCGGCATTCCGGCCGCCACCACCGGCGGATGCTCCAGCTTGCTCATCGTGATCTTCACGTCGCCCTCTTTATACGTAAACTCCGTCAGTCCGGATTCTTCGATCATTTTCACTAATCCTGCAATCTTCTCAAGATCCATCGTCTTGTTCCCCTTTCATTTTCCTGTTATCTGTCTACATCTGCGCCTCAAAAAGCCTCCTCAGCCGCTTCGCCGTCTGCCGGCACTCCAGAACCTCTTTGCACGGCCTGTGGATCTTCTTGCGCATCTCGTTCAGCTCTTCCAGCTCCGCCAGATAAAGCTTCTGGGCCTCCTCTACGGAAATGGCTTTGAACCGGATCGAATGGTCGGTCTTTCTCTGCACCAGCTTCGGGATATCCACCGACGCCACCGTGGCGATCTTCGGATACCCGCCGGTGGTCTGCCGGTCGGCCAGAAGGATGATCGGCTTGCCGTGGGCCGGCACCTGGATGGAGCCGAAGGCGATGCCGTCGGAGATCATGTCCTTGTCTTCCTTGCGGGAAATGAACGGTCCCTCCAGCCGGCAGCCCATGCGGTCGAAATCGCTGGTCACCTTGTATTCGCTGCTTAGGAACGTATCGATGCCCTGTTTGCTGAACAGATAGTCCTGCGGTCCCATGACCACCCGAAGCGTCGCGTCTTCCTGGTCAAACTCGTCCAGATCCAGCGTCCTGGACAGAAAGAACGGCAGATAACGTCTCTTGATACGAAATTCGATATAGTCGCCATCCTGAAGCTTGCGCCCCTTAAAGCCACCGATGGAGCTCTTCATGTTCGTGCAGCGGCTGCCCATAACCACCGGTATCTTTAAATAGCTGGAAAATGCCACATAGCCCCGGCTTCCGGTGCGGGCGCTGGAGAATTTCAGCACGTCGCCCTTATTGACATAAATAGCCGTGTACATCGGCGCCGGTTCCCCGTTGATCGTCGGCTGGAAATCCCCGCCGGTGATCGCGATCAGCGTGTCCGACGTAAATTCCAGCGTCGGGCCGATCAGCGTAAATTCCAGCACGGCCTCATTTTCCGGATTGTCCAAAAGGAGGTTCGCGATCTTAAAGGACCGCACATCCATAACGCCGGCCACCGGAAAGCCCTGGCTCTGATAGCCGGTACGGCCCAGATCCTGTACGGTGGTCATCATGCCTGCCTTGATGATACGGATGCCCATGCTACGCCTCCTCTCTGCGGATCGGGCACTCATACTCGCCCCGGTCCACCAGTTCCGCGATCCGCTTATATTCCGCCTCGTCGATGGGAACGAAACGGATGTATTCGCCGGCCTGCACCAGGATCGGCGTCTCCCGCGCCGGATCGTAGGTCTTCACCGGAGTCATTCCCATTAACTGCCATCCGCCCGGAGAATCCAGGGGATAGATGCCGGTCTGGGATCCGCCGATACCGACGCTGCCCGCCGGGATCTTAAGCCGCGGATTGGCAAGGCGCGGCGTGTGGATGCGCTCGTCCAGACCGCCTAAGTAACAGAAGCCGGGCAGAAATCCCAGCATATAGATCAGATAATCGCTGGAGGAATGGATCTTTATGACCTCCTCCTGCGTAAGGCCCGCGTGCTCCGCGATATAGGACAGATCCGGGCCGTATTCCCCGCCGTAAAGGACCGGGATCTCGAAAATCTTCTTCGTCTGCGCACCGGTGCGGACATCCACCTTCAGGATACCCTCGATCCGCTTCTTCATCTGCTCGTAGCGGATGACGCGGGGATCGTAATTGATCAGCAGGGAGCAGAAAGCCGGGATCACGTCCACCACGCCCTCGATGTTCTGCTCGTGCATGAGCTTCACGGTGGCCGCGATCTTCTGGTTAATCTGCGGGCTGATCTCCGAACCGAATTCGACCAGCAGGGAACTGTCTCCCGCTGTCAGGATCTTAATATTCTGCATAGAATGTCGCTTTGCTCCTCTCCCGCCGCCGATAGCCGCCTGCGCGGATACCGCGGCGTTCCTGCATATAATTTCCTTATGTTATCTTCCTGATATAATACAATCACGTGCAAATATATCCGTCTGGTCTCCTGGTCCGTCATACTATCTGCAACCGAAATTTTCAGCCAATAACACAGATTTCGTATCATATATAGGAAGAAAGGTGCAACCGGATCGAACATAGATTGCACCTTCTTTGGTGACGCAGGAAACGCGCCCCCAGCGCAGCTTCCTGCCTGTTAACATGATGTACCCCGCGGCACGCCGTCTGTCTGCCGGCTGTAAAACTGCATGCAGCAAAGACCGGCGCGCTGCGAAACTAATTTTCTTTATTATCCAAGCAGGTTCCCCATGTTGGACATGAACGTCGTGATCCCCAGGTAAGCGGAAATGATGACCACGATCACGCCCAGTACCAGCAGAACCGTCGGATGCTTGTAGTCGTCGCCCATGATCTTCTTGCTCTTGGACGCGATCAGGCAGATGCCCAGGGTGATCGGCAGGATCAGGCCGTTCACCGCGCCCGCCAGGATCAGCATCGTCGCCGGCGTGGTTCCGATCGCCAGCATGATGATCGCGGAAACAACGATGAATCCGATGACGACCCAGTTTTCATATTTCGCGATCGCCGGATGGAAGGTCTTCAGGAACGAAACCGACGTATAGGCCGCGCCGATGATGGACGTAACAGCCGCGCACAGGATCACCAGGCCCGCGAAGCGGTAGCCGATCTCGCCGGCTCCGCGACGGAACGCGTCAGCCGCCGGGTTCGAAGCATCCAGCGTCTCGCCGCCGGTCAGCTTCACAACAACGCCCAGAATCGCCAGGAACAGGAAGATCCGGACAATGGTCGCGATCCCGATCCCCATAACGGAGCTCTTATTGATCTCTTTCAGATTCTTCTCGCCGGTGATGCCCGCGTCGATCAGACGGTGCGCGCCGGAGAATGTGATGTAGCCGCCGACTGTGCCGCCCAGCAGTGTGATGATGGCCGGAACCAGCGCGCCGTACCCGGTGGAAGGAACTACGGTGTTGACAAGCGCGTCGCCGACCGGAGGCTTCACAACGAGAATGATAATGAAAATAACTACGATCATGATGCCGCCCAGAACCTTCGCCAGGTTATCCATAGCTGCCTTGGCATCCTTGATCAGGAATACCGCGATCGCGATGGCGCTCGCCAGAGCGCAGCCCGCCTTGGTCGGAAGACCCAGGAGCGTATTGAAGCCCAGGCCGCCGCCGCCGACGTTGCCGATGTTGAATACCAGTCCGCCGAAGGCGACCAGGAGCGATACGACATAACCCAGACCCGGAAGGATCTTATTGGCTACGTCCTGTCCGCGCAGTCCCGATACGCACAGCACTCTCCAGATATTGATCTGCGCGATAGCCGCCAGGACGATGGACGCCAGGATCACGAAACCGAAGCTGGCCTGATGGGTGCCGGTAAAGCTTGCCGTCTGCGTCAGGAAGCCGGGGCCGATGGCCGATGTCGCCATGATAAATGCCGCTCCCAGCAAGGCTCCGCCGCCGCTTTTCTTCTTAGTGTTGTTGTCTGCCATATGATATCCTCCTTCTTGACAGTCCATCTCCCGGTCTCCCCAATCCCCTGATTCTGTCCGTATGCAGGAGAAGTTATAAATATTCATCTTCCTGTATCCGGCGGGAAATGACTTCATCACTGTGATGTATCGCATTATACGGGAGAAAAACGGATTTGTCAAGCCATGAAACAATCTTATATATGTAATATTCACAGCCTTTTACTTGTAATAGTGGAAAATCATGACAGAATCCGGTTCGGATTTCGCCCGATCCGAATCTTAGAATACGTAAAAATTTCTATATTTAATCATGAACTTTGGATTTTTCTAACGAAATCTACAAAAAAGCCGAATGAAATTACAGTTTTTTTCTTGTATGAAAATCATTGCGCGCAGGAGCGCCTGTCAAGATCCTTCTGGAGCATTTCCAGATAATGAACCAGTACATCCCGATGATGGCCGATCCGCCAGGAACGGTCGATTTCCTCATAAGTAAAGCTCTTCCTTCCGCCTTCCAGCATCCGTTTCCAGAACCCATACAGTTCATCGAAGGGAATATAATAGATCTCGTCGAGCGCCGTCCAGTGAAGGATGATAAAGGACACGCCGCCCTGCTCCTCAAATTCCTGCATGAACCGCACCTGATGCTCATGGACATTCTGCAGCGGGAACGTATTTACCGCGCACTCTTTGGCGTCGAAGCACACGGGGATTCCCTGGACCGCCCCGATATAATCCACCGTACTCTTCTGATCAAAATACGCCAGCGTGATATGGCGGGTCTCCTTATCGATATTCATGGGCGTGATCGGCGTCGGCACCTTCTGGATCAGCGCCAGCTTCTTCTCCCGGTATATCTCGTTGGTGTGATTAATCATGTCCTCCAGGGTCGAGCCCCGAAGGCCTCTGGAATTCCAGGTTCCCATTCCGCGTCCTCCTCTGCGGTTCCTGCCGTCCTGTGTATACGCTCCGCTTTCTGCGCCCGTCCTGCGATAACTCTGCTTCCTGCGCTTCGTTCTGCGTATACGCTCCGCTTTCTGCGCTCGTTCTGTGTATACGCCCCTCTTCCCGCATTTCCGGCCGCCGTGCCTGTCCGCGCCCTATATGGCCGCATCCCACGGAAGTTCCGCAAACTCTTCCGGCACAGGCGCCGTAAATGTCTTTCCGCTCAGATATTCCATCGGTTCGGGAAGCTGCGGGAACGTGATCCGGTAGGAATGCAGCATCTGATGGCGAACGCCGTACGCCTTCCGAAACCTGTCGTTCAGCTGCGGATCACCGTATTTCATATCTCCGGCCACCGGGTGCCCGATGGAAGCCAGATGCGCCCGGATCTGGTGCGTCCGTCCGGTAATCAGCGTCACCCGCAGAAGCGTGCAGACCCCTGCTGCCGCATCCCTGGCGTATCGGAGCGGCTCATATTCCGTCGCGACCGGCACGCTTCCGTGAAGCGGGCTATCGCTCACCGTCACCCGGTTCGTCTTTTCATCCTTTATCAGATAACCGGCGACCGTCTGCGCGGCCTCGACCTTTCCTTTCACCACGCACAGGTAATATTTGTGAATGCTCCTGTCGCGAAAGACCTGAGACAGGATCCTGAGCCCCGCCAGGGATTTGCCTGCCGCGACCAGGCCGCTGGTGTTGCGGTCAATCCGGTTGCACACCGACGGGCGGAAGGTACGAAGCTCCTCCCCGGTCAGCGCGCCGCTGTCGAGCAGATAATCCGTCACATATTCCACAAGGGAGACGTCGTCCTCCTTCGCTTTCTGGGACAGCATACCGGCAGGTTTGTTGATCAGCAGGATATGGGCGTCCTCATAAAGGATATCCAGCCTGTCTTTGCGGCTGCCGGCATAAACAGGCTTTGCAAATTTATCGATCGTCTCTTCCGCCAGAAACAGCTTCACCTCATCCCCGACCGCCAGACGCTCGGAACCGTCGCAGCGTTTGCCGTTAAGCGTTATATTCTTCTTGCGCAGCATTTTATACAGAAAGCCCTTCGGCGCAAGGTTCATGTATTTCGCCAGCAGCTTATCCAGACGCTGTCCGGCTTCATTTTCCGAAATGATCAGACTCTTCATGGCAGGCCTCACATCGACATGCTCTTAAGCACTCCGGCCGCGTAATCCGCGCTTCCGTCGTCCTCGTACTCCGCCGCGGGCTTAAGTCCTTTCAGGCGGTTAAAAAACTGTCTTTCATCCGTGATGATCCTAATATTCGGATCCAGCTTCTGAACCTTGAACGAATCATTCAGCGTCCTCTCCGCCTTCTTTATATCCGCCTTCTCCGCCGTACAGTAAGCGAACACTCCCATAGGATGGACCAGCACCGCGTCGAACGGCAGGATCTGTTCCTTCGTCGTAACCACCAGATCATACAGCAGGATTCCCTTCGCCTCGTATTCGGCCGCCTTTCGGTGGAAATCCTCCCCCGGCGTCCGGTAGCGCAGCGATGCCAGAAACGGCGACGCCACATTGGCCGTAGGCAGTACCGACAGGATCGCCATCAGCGTCAGCACATTCTTCGCCGCCTGGCTGTCCGTGAAATTCCTGGCCAGCAGCTGAACGATAATGGCCGCCGCCCCGAACAGGACCTCTCCGAGCTGCACCGCCTTCCGGTAGTTCCGATAGCCGTATTCCCCTTTCTGCTTTCTCATCGTTTCCGTCCTCCGTTCCTCTCTCAGAGCCTTTCCATCACTTCCAGGATCAGCCCATGAGGCAGTATCTTGGCGGCAATCATAAACAGCTTCATCGTGATCCCGTATACGGAAACCGGCCGGCCGGCCATACTGTCCCTGATCGCCTTCTTAACCACCTTTTTCGGATCCGCCATCACCAGCTTCTTATAACCCGGGATCTCCTGTCCCTGC
Source organism: uncultured Lachnospiraceae bacterium (assembly GCA_947589095.1). Taxonomy (GTDB): domain Bacteria; phylum Bacillota; class Clostridia; order Lachnospirales; family Lachnospiraceae; genus UBA3402. The sequence goes on along the minus strand of CANQBX010000005.1, from coordinate 76,086 downwards.
CGGGCGATATCCAGAAATTCGGTCTTCACCGGTCCGGGACATACCGCCGTCACACAGATCCCACGGTTCTTGAGCTCCATCCCCAGCGCCCGGCTGTAACGCAGCACGAACGCCTTCGAAGCCGCGTAGATCGCGAAATCCGGCTGGGGCAGAAACGCCGCCGCAGACGCGAACTGAAGGATCCGGCTGTTTCGTCCCATATAGGGCAGAACCATTCCCGTAACGGCGCACAGCGCTTCGCAGTTAAGACGCACCATACCGCATTCCGCCGTCTCCGGCTGCGAACCGGCGGGTCCGGTCACGCCGAATCCGGCCGCATTCACCAGGATCTTTACCTCCGGCTTCTCCTCCCGCAGGGCCGCGCCGATCTTGTCCCTGCCCGCCGGATCCGTCAGATCCACCGCGAAGCAGCGGACCCTTGCCGGAATGCAGGCTCCCGGCCATCTTTGCTCCCCGCCGTCTTCCGGCGCGGCCTTTCCGGCCAGTTCCCGAAGCCGCTCTTCCCTTCTGGCCGCTACCCACACTTCATCGATACCGGGGAAGCGGTCGCCGATCTGAAAGACCGCCTCTCGGCCCATCCCGGACGACGCCCCCGTCACAATCGCGATCTTCATAAGCGCACCTCTCCGTTCTCATCAAACAGCTGCCGGAAATCCTCGATAAAAAAATCGGTCAGACGAAGCATTTCTTCCCGCAGGTTCCGGGCATCCGCATCCGCGTCGGCCACGCCGCATACGGTCATACCGGCGCGCTTTCCGGCCGTCGCGCCTGCCGGCACATCCTCGAAGACCAGGCATTCTTCCGGACTGACCCCCAGCGATTCCGCCACCTTCAGGTAGATATCCGGGCTGGGCTTTCCTTCCTTCACCTCGCAGGCCGTCGCCACCACCTGGAAATACGGCTTTATCCCCTGGGAATCCAGTACCGCCTCCACCATGTCAGAGCCGTTGCTGGTAGCGATGCCGCAGCGGATGCCGTGCTCCTCCGCATACCGCAAAAGCCGCATAACACCCGGCTTCACCGGCACTTCGCAGCGGTATTTGTCAATGGACATCTCCGTCCAGATCCCCTTGATCTCATCCATCGTCAGCGGAAGATCAAAGCGGCGGATAAAATAGGCCGCCGTCTCCGTGAAGCTCATTCCTTCAATGGCTCTCTGCAGGTCGTCCGGGCATTCATAGCCGTACCGCCCCAGAAACTCGATATCGATGGCCTTCCACATCCACATGGAATCCACCAGCGTTCCGTCCAGATCAAAAATGAACGCCCTGAACTTATCCAATGTCATACTCTTCTCCTGTACAGCCGCCGGCCTTCTTACCGGCCATCCCTAAGATCCAACAGTTCCTCTTCCGTAAGCGGCCGGTACTCGCCGGGCTTCAGTCCTTCATCCAGCTTAAGGCTCCCCATGGACAAACGCTTCAGATACGTCACCCGGCAGCCCAGAGCCTCGAACATTCTTTTGACCTGATGAAACTTTCCCTCCCGGATCGTGACAATAACGGCCTCTTCCGCCGCGGCATCCGCCTTCACAAGCTCCGCCGGAAGCGTCTTTGTGCCGTCCTCCAGCACGATCCCTTCGCTAAACCTCCGGGCCGCGTCCTTCGGGAGCTCCCCCTCCAGGACCGCCAGGTACCGCTTGTCCACATGCTTTCTCGGCGACAGCAGGCGGTGGGCAAGTTCCCCGTCGTTGGTGATCAGCATAAGCCCTTCCGTATCGATGTCCAGCCTTCCCACCGGGAAGAGATCTCCGCGTTTCCGCTCCGTGATCAGCTCCACGGCCGTCGTATGGATCCGATCCTCCGTGGCGGACACTACGCCCTGCGGCTTATTTAACATATAGTATTCAAATTCCGCGTACAGAACCGGCCTGCCGTCAACGGTCACTCGATCCGATTCCGGATCGATCTTCCGCTCTGTTCTCTTCTCAGGGACGCCGTTTACCGCGATCCGGCCCTTCTTCGCCATGTCGCGGATCTGCCCGCGCGTTCCCTCTCCCATCTCCGCCAGGAAACGATCCAGCCGCATCGTGCCAACGCCTTTATCCGCCATCCGGACTGCTCCTTTCCGCCGCGGTCACATCCACCGCCAGCCGGGATAATACTTATTCTTAAGCGTACGGCCGGAAGCCTTCGCAAAGCCCAGTCCATGGCCGTCCACACAGATCAGCTGCCAGCCCTGCCGCGCGGGTTCATCCTCCCGCAGAAAGACGGTCTCCCCCTTCAGGTACCGCACCAGCCGCTCATCCTCATGCGGAAACGAAATGCTGTCCGCAAACGTATCGCTGTCCAGGACCATGGCCATGGCCTGCGAAGGTTCAAAGCGCCCCTTCTTAACCGTTCCCGCATAAAGTCCGGTACGCAGATAACGGATCCCCCGCGCGGGCGTAAAGCCCTCCGGCAGATAGCAGACCGACCCGCCGTTTACCAGAAGCCGACGCGGATCCCGGTCAAAACCGCACTTCGCAAGAAACGCGGCAGGCTCCGACAATTCATCCGTCCCGGCCGGCCGTTCCGGCGCCGCCTGCAGCGGTTCCCGCCCCGATCTTTCCTCCGGCATCCCTTCCGTACACTTCTTCCGCATCAGGGCAAGGAAATGTCCTTCTCCCTCGATCCGATGCGGAAACAGCCGCAGACAGCCTTCAAGACCGATTCCGCCGCAGGCCCCCGGAAACGGTTTCAGCGGCTCAAGCTCCATCTCCGAATGGTTCCGAAGCAGCCGCAGTACATTTTCCTCATCCTCCAGCCGTGAAAACGTGCAGGTGGAATACAGCAGATATCCGCCCGGACGCAGAAGCCTTACCGCCTGCTCAAGGATCCCGGCCTGGACCGGCGCGTAATACTCCGGTCCCCGTTCCAGCCAGTCCTTTACCATGCCCGGATCCCGGCGGAACATCCCCTCCCCGGAGCATGGCGCGTCAACCAGAATACGGTCGAAATATTCCGGATACAGCCCGGCCAGCTTATCCGGCGTCTCGCTGCTCACGCAGATATTGGCGATCCCGAACAGCTCCAGATTCTTAAGCAGGGCTTTGGCCCTGGAACTGCTGATATCATTGGCCCACAGAAGGCCCTTCCCCTGCAGCCTGGCTCCCAGCTCCGTACTCTTGCCTCCCGGCGCCGCGCACAGATCCAGCACTTTGTCTCCCGGCCTTACCGGAAGGAAGCGGGCCGGCGCCATGGCGCTGGGCTCCTGCAGATAGTAAAGTCCCGCATAGTAGTACGGATCCTTCGAAAAACGTTCCTTCGCCTCACGTTCGACATAGAATCCGTTCTCCGTCCACGGCACGCGCCGGAGCGGGACGCCAAGCTTCCCGGCAGCCTCGGCCGTACTCCATTTTAACGTATTGACGCGCAGGCCGGCGGCCGGCGGGGCGTCGAAGCTTTCCAGCCATGCGCCGTATTCCCCGCCCAGGAGCTCCCGCATCTGTATTTTAAACGATTCCGGTAAATCCTGTCTCATGAAATCTCCCGATAAAAATAAATCCTAACGAGATTATACCACATTTATCCTTTATTGAAAATCAATAGTTGTATTTCAGACGGTATTTTTCCAGATAGCGGAGGAGCCAGTAGGGATTGACGCTCAGCTCCTCATAATGGTCCGTCCGCAGATACATGCCGATGTGAAGATGGACCTCGAAATTACCGACCGTGCCCGGCACCGCGGAATAGCCGGAGTCGCCCATAAAGCCCAGCAGCTGCCCGGCGCGCACCGCGTCCCCTTCCTGCCAGTCCCGGGCGTAGTCGTAAAGATGGGCATAATATAGATAGAGACCGGAGGGAGAACGGATCCCGATCCGCCAGCCGCCCATTTCCAGCCAGCCCGCTTTCTCCACCACGCCGTCCGTGATGCTGACGACCGGATAGGATCCCCGCGGCAGCTTCGCGCCCATGATGTCGCAGCCTTCATGTCCCCGCTCTCCGCCGTAGGTGCGCCGGTCCTGCCAGTCATTTTCATAGGCAATCTCCGGCGTGTCCGCGCTGCTGCTTGCCGGTATGGGAAAATATCTCAGATCCGCGATGACAGACTCATACGCGTTCCTCAGCTTCCGGTATTCCGCCGGACGGCGCTTCAGCGCCGGATTTATGACCGGGGGCTTCAGATCCTCCTCTGCCGCTTCCGTCAGATCATACTCCATGCGAAGCATCGCCGCCGTGATGCCGTCCGCGTCCAGACGCTCCGCATCCGCCGCAGCCTCTCCCAGGGCCATGGCCCTGAATTCGTCCGTTTCCCAGGTATAGGCGTCCAGTTGATAAAAGTCCGGATTCCCGATCAGATAGTCACGCAGGCATACGTTCAGAAACGCAAGAAGCGTCAGCAGAAAAATCCGCATATCCGTCCCTCTCCGCCTCATACATTGCTATAAATCCATTGTATTCGGTGCAATATGGAACATTCCGCCGCTTTATCCAGAGGCAGCGCCGCGCCGCGTCCCCCCATCGCAGGCGTCCTGTCCGTTCTCATCCTTTTTCTGCTGCTCTCCGATCCGGCTGCGGCCCTTTCCGGCGCCAGAAACGGCCTTCTGCTGTGGTCCGATACCGTGCTGCCGACGCTTCTCCCGTTCATGATCTGCTCCAATGTGATCGTGTCCGCCGGAGGACTGCCTCTGCTCATGGCGCCGCTGCGCCCGATCCTTAAACATATGTTCGCACTCTCCGACGCCGGCGGCTATGTGCTGGTTTCCGGCCTGCTCTGCGGCTATCCCATGGGAGCCAAGACCTGCGCGGAATTTCTGGAACAGGGAAGGATCGCGCCGGAAGAAGCCGAATACCTTCTCGCCGTCAGCAACCACCCGAGTCCCATGTTCGTACTGGGCTATCTGGCCGCCAATCTCTGCGCCGGTATTCCCGCCGGCCTGGTCATGATATGCCTCTATCTGCCGGTTCTGCCGCTCTCCGCGCTGGCCCGGCGGTTCTACCGCCTGCCCCCGCGCGGCCTGCCCGGACCAAATCACGGACAGGAGCTGCCCCGCAGGACACAGGACGCCAACGATACTTTCGACGTCATTATGATGCGCTCGGCCGAGGTTATGGTTCGTATCGGCGGTTATATCATGCTCTTCTCCATCCTGGCCGCTTTTATACGGCAGCTTCCGCTTCTCCCCGCCGTTTTCAAAGCGCTGCTTCTGGGCGCCGCGGAGATCACGACCGGCATACAGGCCGTTTCCCGGACTCTTAACGGATATTGGCAGGGCTTCTGGCTGACGGCGATCACGGCCTTCGGCGGTCTGTCGGGGATATTCCAGACACGCAGCGTCATAGAAGGACGCGGCTCGCTGTACGCGAAAAAAGCCGGATTGTCGATCCGGCATTATATCGCTTGGAAACTGCTTCATACGGTTACATCATGTCTTCTGTATAGCTTTCTGGGGAACCTTCCCGGCCTTCTCCGCCTGTAGGAACGGACGCGTCCTGCGGCTGCGGAGGCAGATGCAGCTCGCTGCGGTTGTTGGTTATCACATCGAAGGCGCTCTTCATGGAATTCATATACGCCTCGAAACGGTTCTGGGCCGTATCGACCGTGTGAGCGATGATATTCTGCAGATTGCGGAGCGCGTCGTCCGTATACTGAATCGCGCCCTGGCGAATGTTGTTGGCGTCATTGACCGCGGCATCCAGGATCGCCTGCGCCTGTACATTGGCGTCGTCGATGATCTGGTTGGCCGCCTGATAGGCCGCCTGCGTGATCTCATGGTCGTTCACCATCTCGTTGGTCTGGCTCTTAGCCTCCTGAAGCATGGCGTCCGCCTGCGTGCGGGCGTCATTCATGATGGCCTCCTGGTTGCTGATGACTCTCTGGTACTGCTTGATCTCATCCGGTACACGGAGACGAAGCTCAACCAAAAGCTCTTCCAGCTCCTCCCGGTTCACCAGGATCTTATTATTCGAAAGCGGGGCCGGTTTGCACCCGTCGATATACTCCTCGATCTCCTCGATCAACTGCTCGATTCTGCTCATGCCTGTGTACTCTCCCTTCTCTTTGTTAATCCCCCGCGAATTTGGCCCGTATCTTCTCAGCTATGGATGGATGGACGAACGCGCTGATATCGCCGCCGTACATGGCGATCTCCTTTACAATACTGGAACTTAAATATGAATATTTCAAATTTGTCGTCAAAAATATCGTATCGACCTGCGGCGCGATCACGCGGTTGGTCTGGGAAAGCTGCAGTTCATATTCAAAGTCCGTTACGGCGCGCAGTCCTCGGATGATAACGTTCGCCTGATTCGCCTGTACAAAATCCACCAAAAGCCCGTTAAAGGACCTAACCTCCACATTGGGCAGATGCTTTGTAACATCTATTAACATATTAACACGTTCCTCTACAGAAAACAACGGCGATTTTGAAGAATTATTCAAAACTGCCACGATCAGCCGGTCCATAATGGCCGAGCTGCGCTCAATAATATCGAAATGTCCGTATGTGACCGGATCAAAACTGCCCGGATATACTCCAACTGTCATAATGAAAGCTCCCGCCCTGTCTGTTTTCTTAAGAAAATATGCTTGTTAGTCTTATACCGCTTCTCCCTGATGATCTCATATCCCAGCCGATCCGCATAGGAAAGATCTGTATCCAGGGACGCCTCCACGATGATCCGCGTCTCTTCATCCGCCAGCCGCGAGTCCTTCAGGTACTCCAGAACCTGCCGCTCCCACTGATGATCGTACGGCGGATCCATGAAAATCACGCCGAACGCTTTGTTCTGTCCTTCCGCGCGGCGCAGTCCGGCCATAATATCGCAGGTCAGGATATGCCCTCGCTCTTCCAGACGGGTGGTCTTCAGATTCTCCCGGATGCAGGCGGCCGCTTTCGGATTCTTCTCAATGAATACGGCTTCCTCAGCTCCCCGGCTCAACGCCTCGATCCCTATCGCCCCGCTGCCCGCAAAGCAGTCCAGGAAACGTGTCCGGACCACATCCTGCCGGATCATATTGAACAGAGTCTCCTTGATCCGGTCGGTGGTCGGCCTTGTGTCCAGACCCTCCAAAGTTTTAAGCTGTAATCTTCTGGCCGTTCCGGCTATCACACGCATTCCGGCTGCCGCCCGCCTGCAGGGGCGCTCCTTCCTTTCCGTAAACTGAATAGCAGACGTCCGCGTACCGCAGAAAAACACGCATGCATTCTATCCGACGCACGGGACTTTTTAAGTATAATATGAAAAATCGATTCCGACAAGTATTTTATACCGATTTCGTCATGTATACAAGAAAATAGGATCGCTGTAAGCAGCACAGCTTTGCCGGTCTGCGGTACTGGTATTTTTTCAAAAATATGTTAGTTTATTATTTTCTGTCAAACACATAATAGGATTGTAACACAAAAACACATCGTTAGATGAGAAGGAGGCGTTTTATCATGTCAAGCAAATCTTCTAACACGACTAATGTTCCGGAAGCCAAGGAGGCTATGGACAAGTTCAAAATGGAAGTAGCCAGCGAGATCGGCGTGCCGTTAACCAACGGTTACAACGGGAACCTGACTTCCGCGCAGAATGGCTCTGTGGGCGGCTATATGGTCAAGAAGATGATCGAGGCCCAGGAGAAGCAGATGGCTGGCAAGTAATGACCGGAGATAAAATGAAAAATATGCCGTAACAGGCGCGAAGGAACCGTTACTCTGTTGATTCTCGAATTGACGGAGCAACGGTTTCTTTGTGGATGCGGGAGGGTGTATATGATCGTGAAAGATACGCGCAAGGCTATGGTTCCTATGGGACTCAGGTTTCCGGACGGAAGAAATTCTAAGCTCACAGCAATTTGCTAAAAGCATTCCGAAAAATGGACAACTCGCTTCGCTCAAACATGTCCATTTTTCGGAATTCTCCGCTTCGCTCCGGTCGGTGCTAAACGTGCGCCACTGGCGCACAGCACCGCAAATTACTGCTCACTAAGAATTTCTAACCATCCGTAAAATTCGTCCCAGAGGAACCATAGCCTTGCGCTGGTTTTCGCGGGAATAGATGTGAAAGGCTGTCGGATTCTTGGGAAACATCCCGGCTCTGGTTCACGTGGAAATAACGAAAGGGGTTCTTCCTATAACGCCAGCCTGTCGTAACTCTTTGTAAGGTACTCGCTGAGACGGCGCTTCAGTTCATGATTCTCTTCGGAACAGAGTTCCGGATCGGCAGCAAGAAGCGCGTCGGCTTCTTCGGACACAGTCTTGAGAATATCGGCGTCGGTGAAGATGTCGGCGAGGCGGAATTCCATATCGCCGCTCTGGCGCAGGCCGAAGATATCGCCGGGGCCGCGGAGCTTTAAGTCCTCGGAGGCAATATAGAAGCCGTCGTTGGAGCGGTTCAGGATATCGAGGCGCTTCTGGGTGCCTTCCTGGTCGCCGCAGTTGACCATGATGCAGTAGGACTGGTATCTGCCGCGGCCGACGCGGCCGCGGAGCTGATGGAGCTGGGCCAGGCCGAAGCGTTCGGCGTTCTCGATCATCATGACGGTGGCGTTGGGTACATTGACGCCGACTTCGATGACCGTGGTGGAGACCAGGATCTGGATCTCTCCGGCCAGGAAGCGCTCCATGATCTGATTTTTCTCTTTGCCCTTCATCTTGCCGTGAAGATACTCGATGGAAATATCCGGCAGGGCCTCCCGCAGCTTCTTCGTATAGTCAAGGACATTCTCGGCGTCGATCATTTCGCTTTCTTCCACCATCGGACAGATCACATAGGCCTGACGGCCGGCGGCGATCTGCTTTGCGATAAAGGCGTAGGCCTTCGGACGGTATTCGGTTCCGACGACGCAGTTCTTGATGGGCAGACGGTTCGCAGGCAGTTCGTCGATGACGGAGATGTCCAGATCGCCGTAAAGGATGATCGCCAGCGTCCTGGGGATCGGCGTGGCGCTCATGACGAGGACGTGGGGCTCGCGGCCCTTGCCGCCCAGCATCTCCCGCTGTCCGACGCCGAAACGGTGCTGCTCATCGGTGATGACCAGGGCCAGATTGTCGTAGACCACCTTGTCCTGGATCAGAGCATGGGTGCCGATGATGATGTCGGCCTCATGGTTCTTCACCTTTTCCTGCGCGATCCGCTTCTCCCTGGCGGTCATGGAACCGGTGATCAGAATTGGCGTTTTGGCAATGCCGTATTCACGAAACAGCCGGGAAATGCTTTCGTAATGCTGCTTCGCCAGCACCTCGGTAGGCGCCATCAGCGCGCCCTGGCAGCCATTGTAAGCCACATGCAAAAGAGCCTGCACGGCGATGATCGTCTTGCCGGAACCCACGTCTCCCTGGATCAGGCGGTTCATTACCTGGCCGCCGGTTAAGTCCTTCTCGATCTCATCCATGACCTTCTGCTGGGCGCGGGTCAGCCGGTATGGCAGCCTTTCCTGCAGCCTGCGTACCTCCGGCGCCAGCTTCATGACCCAGCCGCTCTTCTTATCGGCCCGCTTCTCCTTAAGGCTGCGCACGGCCAGGATAAAGAGCAGGAATTCATCGAAGACCAGCCTGCGTCTGGCAAAGATCAGATCCTGCCGGTCTTTTGGGAAATGGATGTGCTCGATCGCGAAATTATACTCGGCCAGTTCGTATTTCCGGCGGAGCGCCGCGGGCATATATTCCCGCTCCAGCTGCCGGCTGTCCAGCGCCTGGGCCACGGCCCTGGAAATAGCCTTATTTCCCAGGCCCTTCGTCTGGCTGTAGACCGGCTGCATCGTCGCCATGACCTGCTCGTAGGCGTCACGGCTGTAGATCTCCGGCTGCTCCATGGTCAGGCGGTTATTCTTCTTCACGACTTTTCCGTAGAAGATATGAAAGGTTCCGGCCTGGAGCGTTGTGCGCAGATACAGCATATTATACCACACAAGCTGCAGGCTTCCGGTCCCGTCCTTTAAGGACACCGTCACGATCTGCATATGGGCAAAACGGCGCACGGAAGCGTCCTTTGCCAGGATCCCGGCCACCGCGAATACCTGCTCCGGCACCAGATTCCCGATCGGAACCGGCGGCTCATAGGCATGATAGGCCCGCGGATAGTAATGCAGCAGGTCGTCGATGGTACTGACGCCCAGCTTCTCGAATAATTTTCCTGATTTATCCCCGACGCCCTTCAGCGTGCGGACAGAATCCTGGTTTTTCATCGTGTGCCTGTCCTGTCCCTTTCCTGGTATCATTTTCGGTTACCGACTGGTTTTCATACAACTCTAGGCAATGCAGAAAGCTCTCATTCCGCGCCATTCCTGCGCTAAATACAAACAGCCATACTGCGCCCGGCCGTGATATGCACGTCGTTGCCGCTTTTTGCGTACGATCGCCATCCTGCAAAGTCAATTCGTCGCGTCACCCGCGGATCTTCATCATCGCATCCGCCAGCTGCCCCACCGGCTCAAACGACGCGATTTGACAGTCCGCCTGACTTACATCCAGCTTCACAGTACTTCCGGTATAAGCCATCACATAAGCTCCGGAACGCTTACCGGACAGGATTCCATTGGGGGAATCCTCCACCACGATACACTCCTCCGGTCTGACGTTCAGATACCGCATGGCTGTGAGATACCCTTCCGGATCCGGCTTCGCCGCGGAATACATATCCCCGCAGAGAATAACGTCGAACAGATCGGTCATGCCCATGCGATTTAAGGCCGTTACGATCAATTTTGTAAATGTGGAAGAAACAAGGGCTGTCTTTATTCCCCGCCTCCGCAGCTCGGCGATCAGTTCCTTTACGCCCGCTGCCGGGTATAGCTCTCCATTTTCATAGGTATTGCCGATCTCGGCCTTCTTTTTCGCCAGCTCTTCATGGGGCACCGGCCGCGGCGCCCTGGCCAGAAGCACCTTCTCATATTGGGGAACCACAGTCCCGATCAGTCTTTGGATATCCTCATCCGTAAGCTCGACTCCAAAATAGTGGAATGCCTTCCGGTAATATTCAAAATTGCTTACTTCCGTGTCGGCGATCACGCCGTCGAAATCGAACAGAACACATTTTATCATGAATTTTCCCGTACCTTTTCAATCGTTTTCCGTTTGCTGCAGATCACGCCGGAGTCCCTTCGGATAGTGGTTTTTGATCGTGGTGTCCACGCATTTCCCCCATCCGATGGAAAATCCATCCACCGTCATCAGCGTCCAGCCGTTCTGCGGCGATGGCTCTGAGATCAACTCTCCACGCAGATACGCCAATACTTCCCTGCCGGTACCGGACATATTATAATGCCTGATCACGTTTCGCGCAGACGAACAAAGCGCCAGCGCGTGGGATGGCTCAAACCGATTCTTTCTGGCAGTGCCCAGATGCAGTCCGGGCCGCAGAACCCTCAAACCGTCCAGCCTCCCGATCCCTTCCGGAAGCAGATACAGTTGATCCCCGTAAAGGATCATCCGCCTGCGCATCTCTTCTTCCGATACCTCTGCCGGAAAATCCAGATATGTATCTTCCCGAAATTGCCGCCAGGCGTCCCATATCTCTTTCCCGATACCACCAGGTTGCTTTGAAAGCATAACTTTGCTTTTTCCTTCGACGCCGCTGAACTGCGTACTATATTTCTCCGCTTTTTCCATACGGTCAGAATCTGCCTTCTTCCTCAGAACCGCCGCATAATGTCCCTCCCCGTCCGCCTTATGGGGCCAGATACGAAATGTATTCCGCAGTTCTTCCGTTCCGCCATCGGCCCATTCCGGCCGTCCCGGTGAAAGGCCTGCATACGCCGGCACTTGCTCAACCGCATACTCACCATGCCTGTCAAGGAACCCCTGAATGGTTCCCTCGTCCTCCTCCGGAGCAAATGTGCAGGTGGAATAGACCAGCCTGCCTCCCGGCTTCAGCATCCGCGCCGCCTGCTTGAGGATCTCCGCCTGACGCCGGGCGCAGAGTTTCACGTTATCCGGACTCCATTCGCTCCTGGCCGTCTCGTCCTTGCGGAACATTCCCTCGCCAGAACAGGGCGCGTCCACCAGGATCCGGTCGAAATACTCCGGGAAATACTCCGCCAGCCGCGACGGTTCCTCGTTCGTCACCACCACGTTGGCTGCGCCGATCCGTTCCACATTCTGTGAAAGGATCTTTGCCCGGGCCGGATGGATCTCGTTGCTGACAAGAAGTCCGCGGTCCAGCATCCGGCCCGCGATCTGTGTCGTCTTGCCGCCGGGAGCCGCGCACAGATCCAGTATCCGCTCGCCCGGCTGCGGATCCAGAAGTTCCTCCACCGCCATGGCGCTGGGCTCCTGGATATAGTAAAGGCCGGCCTCATGGTAGGGATGACGGCCCGGCCGCGTTTCCGCGTCATAATAATAACCGTCCCGCGCCCAGGGGATCTTTCTTAAACCGAACATTTCGGTCAGGCGCTGTGTAATGTCTGTCCTATCTGCGGCACATGGTTTCCCCGCGGCATCTGTTTCCTCTGCATCGCATAGCTTTTTTGAATTACACAACCTCTCAGCCGTGTGCATCTGCTTTTCCGTTCCATCTGAACCTTCGGCAAGCGCTGCAGTCACAGCCGCCTTTTCTATGTCACTTACACAGTACTCACCACCAGCTGATACTGATCCTGACAGATCCACCTTCAGCGGATTCAGCCTCAGCCCCTGCGTCCTGGGCTGCTCGTAGCTTCTTACAAACGCTTCGTATTCATCCCCCAGAAGTTCCCGCATCCGCGCAAGGAAAGCGGCGGGAAGCGCCGTCATCGGCACTTCCCGCGATTCATCGCTCCGAATCTCTTTATCTGCTCTTAGGCTTTTTTTCTTCACGATAAACAGACTCCCGTTCTATCCAAACCATCGCCATGTAAATTCATCCGCCGGCCATTCATACCGTCCGGTTTTCGCCTCAAAATTGTCCATCTGTTTCTTCGAACATGTACGCCGTCTTCCACACTATTATCTTCCGAACAGCGTCCCCAATATTCCGCGGCCGATGCTGGCGCCCAGATTGCCGCCCAGCTTCTTCCCGAAACTGCCGCCGATGGTCTTGCCCAGTTCATTGCCCACCTCGCGGCCGATGGTTCCCGCGGCGCTCTTTGCCACGCTGGACACCGCCCGTTTGCGGGCTTTCTCCACAGCTTCCTTCTCTTTCGCCTCTTCCTTCGCTTTCCGCTCCGCCTCTCTGGCTTCCTCGCGGGCCTGGCGCTCCGCCTCCTTGGCAGCTGCTTTGGCCTGGCGTTCCGCTTCCTTCTCAGCTTCCTTCGCCGCCAGCGCTTCCTCCTTCTGCTTCGCCTCCAGCGCCGCCTGTTCTTCGGCGGCCTGCGCGTCCTGCTTCCGTTTTCTCTGGAAGAACTCATAGGCCGAATCCCGATCCACATAGGTTCCGTATTTGGAGAAAAGCGTACAATTCTGGATCTCCGCCTGCCGGTCGCCGTCCGGGATCGGACCCATCTGGCTCTGCGGCGGCAGGATCTTCGCCTGCTGCACAATTGACGGCGAACCGTCTTCCTGCAAAAAGGACACCAGCGCCTCACCGATCCCCAGCTGAGTCAGTACTTCCTTCGTATCAAAGTTGGGATTTACGCGGAAGGAATCCGCGGCCGCCTTCACCGCCTTCTGGTCTGCCGGCGTGTAGGCGTGCAGCGCGTGCTGGATCTTATTGCCAAGCTGTCCCAGGACGCCGTCCGGAATATCCTTCGGGCTCTGGGTAATGAAATAGATCCCCACGCCCTTGGAGCGGATCAGCTTCACCACCTGCTCGATCTTCTGCAGCAGCGCCTTCGGCGCGTCGTCAAACAGCAGATGGGCCTCGTCGAAGAAGAACACCATCTTCGGCCGCTCGCAGTCGCCGGCCTCCGGCATGATCTCAAACAGCTCCGAAAGCATCCACAGCATGAACGTGGAATACATCATCGGATTGTTGATCAGGCTCTCGCTGTGCAGAATATTGATCATGCCCTTTCCGGAGAAATCCGTCCGGAACCAGTCATGGATATCCAGCGCCGGCTCCCCGAAAAACTTGTCGCCGCCCTGCTCCTCCAGAGCCACCAGTCCCCGCAGAATGCTGTTGATGCTCTGCTTCGGCATATTGCCGTACTGGGCGCTGTACTCCTTATTATTCTCCGCCACATAATTTAACATGGCCCGCAGGTCCTTGATATCCAGCAGAAGCAGCCCCTCGTCGTCCGCGATCCGAAATACGATGGACATAATATCCGTCTGCGCATCTGTCAGATCCATAAGCCGCGCCAGAAGCGTCGGTCCCATCTCGCTGACCGTAGTCCGAAGCGGCAATCCCTTCTCCCCGAAAATATCCCAGAAGCAGACTGGATAGGCGTGATAGGAAAATCCTGCCTCCGCCAGTCCGAATTTCGCGATCCGTTTCTGCATGTCCTCGCTGTCCGTGCCGGGACGGCAGGTCCCTGCCAGATCGCCCTTTACGTCCGCCAGAAATACCGGCACCCCCGCGTCGCTGAACGACTCCGCCAGCACCTTCAGCGTGATCGTCTTGCCGGTGCCGGTCGCGCCCGCGATCAGGCCGTGGCGGTTGGCCATCTTCGGCAGGATGCACTCCTTTCCGTTATCGCTTTTACCGATCCATATCTTTCCGTCGCAAAACATATCCGTACCCTCCGTATACCGCTTGCTGCAGCCCTGTCTGCTTTTCAGTATGAATCAAACGTCGATTGACGCAAGCGTCATCAACGCTTTCCTCGTTATTATACCAGAATCGCAGAAAGTATCAAGATAGAATTAGCGCCGGCTTCGCCTTTCACTTCATTTTCTGAATGATCATCATCGTAATTACGGCGGTACCGAAAAATGCATATGCACTGTTCATGACAAAGCATACCTTCATAGCGGCGTTCTTCACGCTGCCGGCCGTGTATGCAAGTATCGTAAAAATACCGGAGAGGACCATAAATACCGCGTAGCACGGAATCATAATGTGCGCGTAATCCATTGCCCATTTGGTATAGATCCGCAGCGGCAGGATCGACCAGGGAATAAAAACTAAAATGACACTCACGGCTGTCAGAATCTTGTTTTTCATGTGAATTATTCTCCTGTTTGTTTTATATTGCCTTTCATACAAATTATCTGCTTTCCTCCTGCCCGAAACAACTGCAGGAAATTATCAAACAAAGTACAGTAATCATCCCTGCGGTCGGAAGCCACGGGATCAGCTCCGTCTTTGCCGCTGAAAGATGGACCGCCAGCTTCCCGTATTCCGAGACGATCGCAAAGAACGGATACGCCATCGGATACGCGAACCACACCTTCGTATTTATCAGCAGGACAGACGGCACGATCGACGCAAATCCGATTCCGATTGCGAAAACCGGCGTCCGGACACAGACGGCCAACATCCAGAAAACCGCCAGCATCGGGATCGCGGACACCCACATCACGCCGATCTCTTTGAAAATAAAAACCGGCGGCAGGATAAAATCGTAATTCTGTATATGGGAAGCTATCGCGGCGCCGATATAGTACATTCCGACCGATATCAGAAACTGGATCGCCGAAAAAGCTATCAGCACAGCAAATTTAGCCATACAGAGCTTTGCTTTGCCGACAGGCAGCGCGAGCATCCTGAGAATGCCGTGATCCCCGCGTTCGATCTGATTCTGTAAAACGGTCACAACCACCATTGCGGCAGGAAATAAAAACCATGCCATCGCCATAAAGCCCTGTATGAAGAAGTTATTTTCCGGAGAAATTCCCTCCGACTGCATTCCGAAATTCAGATCGGCGTTCAGAATCGACGGCGTCCAGAGAATAACCGTGGCTAAAACCATGATCAGAACTATTCTCGACCGGCGCAGTTTTCTCCATTCTACGCCCACAAGAGATAAAAAGCTCATTCGAACAACCTCCTGATCTTCAGAATAACAACCTCCAGCAGGGCGATCCCTGCCGTTTCCGCCGCGCCGGCGATCCTATAATTTCGGACTGCATCTTCGGTATGATCCGCCAATATCTGAAACGGCATCGCAAACGGAAACAGACTCAGCACAAAATTCCGCGCGGGAATCATAGTAGCCGCGAACACGCATACGACGCCGATCCCTAACGAGATCCACATGTTCCTGCACAAGGATGCCGTCAGAAGCGATGCCAGGACAGACGGAAGCATCAGCAACAGAAAGAAACTAAAGTTTTTAAGCATTTCCCCATAAAGACCGGCATCCGATTCAAACCAGTACACGGCGCAGCCGCCGATGGAAACCGCCTCTATGGCCAGAAGCAGAACGCTTACCATTGCCAGCACGGCTGTTTTGCCGAAAAACACAGCGCATTCACTTACCGGCAGCGCGCGCATTCTCTGAATCGCGTTATCCGCGTATTCGATATTATATAAAATGCATGCGCCGACAATAACAAGCAGAATATTCAGCATGGATATCATCTGCCAGTTCGCTCTGAGAAGGATGCTGACAGGCGAATCATTTATGCCGGTATACATTTCAGAACGGAAAAGCATGTTCAGAGCGGGAACCGCCCCGGCCAAAAAGCCGCCGCCAAAGAAAGCTGGCAGAAACCCGGTTCGCTTAACTTTCCCACATTCCAGTGCAAAGCTCATCGTGCACCGCCCCTCTGCCGGTTGTCGGCGTCGATCATCGCGAGGAACATATCCTCCAGATTATCGGTCGGATATCCCCGGGAAACCGCATTGAACCGCAGCGCGTCGAGCGTTCCCTCAAACAGAAGCCGGCCGTGGTTGAGAATCCCGACGCTGTCCGCCATTAATTCAATTTCGGATAGAAGGTGAGACGATACGAACACGGTGCAGTCAAACTGCCGCGGAAGGGAACGGATCAGCGCACGGATCTCATGGATACCGACCGGGTCTAATCCGTTGGTCGGCTCGTCCAGAATCAGCACCGGCGGCCTGCCGATCAGGGCGCCTGCCAGCCCCAGCCGCTGCTTCATTCCGAGAGAATATTTTCTCGCCAGTTTCTTCCGATGCGGCGTCAGACCCACCAGTTCCAGGGCCTCGGCTGCGGAAGATTTCGGAAGTCCCAGAATCCTTCGGATAATTTCCAGATTCTCCTCGCCGGTCAGGTTGCCGTAAAATGCAGACGCTTCGATGAAGGAACCGACCTGCTTAAGAATCTGCACACGGTCTCCCGGGAATTGCTTCCCGTCAATGACGAAGGTACCGCCGGACGGCTTCGTCAGGCCGAGAAACATTTTCATCGTGGTCGATTTGCCCGCGCCGTTGGGGCCCAGGAAGCCGTATACTGACCCTTTGGGCACATGAAGGTTTAACCCGGAAACCGCCGCAAAATCCCCGTAGGTCTTCGTCAGGTTCTGTGTTTCTATGATGTTCATAGCGGATATCTCCTTTCGCTTGATGCACCCATTGTACCCGACCGGCCTTACGGCAGCATTCTCCCTGCCTTACATTTACCTTACTTTTGACCGTGAAGTAGTTAAAAATCATGATTTCATGATATAATCCTAGTAGAGATTATACTGTGCTGATTCGGTGTCCGAACGAAGTGAGGACAAGACACCGAACCGAGCCGTGCGCGTCCGCCGGAGGGAGCATGTCCCGCGGACACAGTATAATCTTGTTGGAAATTATACTTGTGCTGATTCATGCCCGACCAAAGGAAGCGCAATTACGGAATGAGTTGTGTACATTTCTCAGAGAGGACATGTGCAAGAGAAATATCATAATGGATTTAAGAAAGAAGGTTACCCATGAATCTTACATATTTGAAAAATAAGCGCATTCTGCTGGTAGACGATGAACCGGAAATTTTGGATCTGGTCGTGTCCGTCCTTCAAAGCGGCGGATTTCAGAATATCGTTACCGCCGGGAGCGTTCGCGAGGCAGTTTCTCTCGCCGGTAAGACGCCGCCGGAGCTTGCGATCCTGGACGTTATGCTTCCCGACGGCGACGGATTTGAACTAATGAAGATATTAAAACAGAACGGCGACTATCCGGTTCTGTTCCTGACAGCCCGCGGAGAGGAAGAAGACAAATTCCGCGGCTTCGGCCTCGGCGCGGACGATTATATAGTCAAGCCGTTCCTTCCGAAGGAACTGCTCTTCCGCGTTACCGCGATCCTCCGCAGAACCTACAAAGAGGACAGCACGCTCGTCCGGCTGAAAGACAGCGCCGTCGATTTCTCCCGCGCCGAGGTTATCCGAAACGGCGAGCACATTCCGCTCACCGCCAAAGAACATGATCTGCTCCTCGCCCTCTATCGCGGCGCCGGCCGGATCGTAACCATCGACGCCCTCTGCGAAGCGGCCTGGGGCGACAATCCGTTCGGATATGAAAACTCTCTGATGGCGCACATCCGCCGGATCCGCGAAAAGATCGAGGCGAATCCCTCGCAGCCGGTATCGCTCGTTACAGTCAGAGGCCTGGGTTATAAACTGCTTGTGGAGGACCGCTGATATGAAAAGCATACCCAAACTGATCCGGCGCTTCGTCGGACTGCTTCTTCTGAGCTTCCTTTTGCTTGTCGCTGTCAATATCCTGCTCCTTGCCGCCATTGTTTCCAGACAGACAGCAAACGCCCGCCCGTGGGGCATTACGGAGAAGGTTGCAGCCGCTCTTAATCAGACGGAAAACGGCTGCGTCCTTTCCCGCGAAGGCGCGGAAATCCTGCAGTCCTCCGGCGCATGGGCCATCCTGATTGACAACGATACCCGAACCGTCGTATGGCACAGCGACGATCTTCCGGAATCCGTTCCCTACCGTTACACCCTGTCGGATATCGCCGGACTGACCCGCGGCTACATCGACGGTTATCCCACTTTTCCGTGCGGTACGGAAGGCGGACTTGTGGTGCTCGGATTTCCCAAAACCAGCTTCTGGAAGCATATGGGGCCCAGCTGGGATTATCAGCTCATTGCCCACGCGCCGCAGATTGCCCTTATTGTCCTGATCGCAAATATCCTCGTGATCCTCCTGATCTACGCGACCGCCTGTACAAAGATGCTCCGTTCCATTAAGCCGATCACCAGCGGGATCCAGGCGCTTCCCTCCGGCGAGCCGGTCCACATCAAAGAAAACGGGCTTTTGTCGGAGATCGCCTTCCATATCAACTCCACCTCCGAAGTACTGCAGACGCAGAAGCGCCAGCTGCGGAAACGGGAAACCGCCAGGGCCAACTGGATCGCCGGCGTCTCACACGATATCCGGACCCCGCTCTCCATGGCGATGGGCTACGCCGACCAGCTGCAGTCCGACCCGGAGCTTCCGAAGGAGCAGCGGCACAAGGCGGCCGTTATTCTGAGGCAAAGCCAGCGGATCAAAAACCTCGTCAGCGATCTCAACCTGGCGTCCAAGCTGGAATATAATATGCAGCCGGTCCGATGCAGACAGGAAAATGCCGTGGCCCTCGTCAGACAGGCGGCGGCCGATTTTATCAATGACAGTCCGGACGGAAAATATCCGATCGAATGGCTCATCGACTCCAGCCTGTCCGTATGCCCGGTAAACGCGGACCGGGACCTGCTGAAACGCGCCGTTTCCAATCTGATCCAAAACAGCATAAACCATAACGAAGCCGGCTGTACAGTCTATATTTCTGTGGCAGAAGATAACGGAAACTGCGTGATCTGTGTGGAGGATGACGGAATCGGCGCAACGGACGAACTGATCGATAAGCTGAACACCACGCCCCACTACATGGTCTGCGATGATAATACTGCCGGGCAAAGGCACGGCCTGGGACTTCTGATCGTTAAGCAGATCGCGGATTCCCATCATGGGCATGTAGAGATCGGCCACAGCCGCTGCGGCGGATTTGCAGTTAAGATCCTGCTGCCTGTCATTTCCAAATCGTCTTAAAAAAACACGCTGCCGGCAGTCTTTTGTAAACTGTTGTTAATGCAAAGCCTGCAGTTGACGCCTTCCGGCAAACGGATAGTCGCCTCCACCCGTAAAACGGGTGGCTCGGACGCGGGCTATAAGCCCGCACTACTCGGCCAGCGTCTAAAGGCGCTGGCTGTCTCTTTGCGCTATGGGAATGTCGCTCTGCGCTCCATTCCCACAGCCCCGTTCCAGCCACTTCGCTCTTAACTCCTCGCCGCCGCTTAAGCGGCTTTCGTACTACTTCACCTTTAACCCTTGAAAGGGTCCTCGTACTCCTTCACACTCAGTTTGTCTCTCATGATGTCTTCTCTCTCCTGGTCTTGTATATACTTCCTTATGGTGGCCTCATTCAGTCCTACCGTGCTTACGTAGTACCCTTCCGACCAGAAATGTCGGTTCCCAAACTTATACTTCAGATTTGCGTGTCGGTCGAAGATCATCAGGGCCGATTTCCCTTTCAAATACCCCATAAAACTCGATACACTTATCTTTGGCGGTATACTTACCAGCATATGGATATGATCCGCCATCAGATGTCCTTCTATGATCTCCACTCCCTTATAAGAACACAGTTGTTTCAAAATATCTCTTATATCATCTTTCAGTTGATTATAAATTATTTTTCGTCTATACTTAGGAGTAAAGACAATGTGATACTTGCACATCCATTTCGTGTGAGCTAAGTCATTGGCTTTATTTGCCATAAAATCACCTTTCCTTTCTCTTAATAGTGGCTGGACACCTCTATTATAACGGGAAAGGTGATTTTTTGTATAACTATCATCGCGCACCCGCAAAGCGGGTGGTTGTCTGTTTCATATGTCTCCGTTTTTCGGATCACGAAAAACGGAGACATATTCAACAGGCTAAAGCCTGAATACAAGCAGGGCGCCACTGGCGCCACGCTTGCATGGAAACAGAAAACCGCGGGAAGAATTTTCCTCCCGCGGTTCGTTTCTTTCATTTCTCATTAACCACACAACTACGACACACGATACAGCCCTGTAAGTCTTACAGCTCGATCTTCATATCGTCGCCGCCGACGCCGTTCACCACATAGTACGCGGCGCCCTCTTCCGGCTTCACATAGAGCTCGATCGTCTTGATCTCGACGTCCTTATTGGCCTCGGCAAACGCCTTCTTCGCAGCCTCAAGGATATCCTTCGCGGCGATCTCCTGGCCTGCGAACTGAATATACACGGTCGCGTCCGCCGCCTTCTTCGCGGTGGTCTTTCTCGCCGCCGGAGCCTTCTCAGCCTTCGGAGCGTCGGCCTTCTTCACAGCCGTCTTCTTCGCAGCCGTCTTCTTGGGCGCGGCTTCCGCCTCCGCCTTCTTCGCGGCAGTCTTCTTCGGAGCAGCCTCGGTTTCCGCCTTCTTTGCTCTCGGCTTCCTGGTCTTCTTGACCGGCTCCTCTGCTGCCGGCGTCTCTACCACTTTCTCAATGTCTGACATAATCATTTTCCTCCTAAATTATTGCATTTTCATAAAAATTAGTTAAAAATATTTTGCAAATGATAAATTGTCTGTAGTATAAATCTATTTTTGTAATTTGTCAACGGAGGGAACAGAAAATCGTAGCATTTCCTCATTTTATCGTGCTTTTACCACGTTTTTTCGCCAATATGCATGGTATTTTTCCGCAAAACACCACATATACATTCTGTAATACCGCAAGATTACACAGAGGTAATTATGAACACTCCATCCCGTATGATTCGAAAGGGTGCGGAATATTTCTTTCTGGCAGTCCTCTGCTTCTGTATGGGAGATGCCGCCGCGCGATTGGCGGAACGCTGGCCCGTCACAGCCGGTACGCAGCTGACCGGCCTGTCATCCGCATCGGCTGTCCCTGCCTCCTCCGACGGCAGTTGGGGCCTGAGCTTTCAGGAAGAGGGCAAACCTCCCGTCGCCAACGCCACCGCGGACTATCTGGCGCAATTTGACGCTTTCTACGCCCGGCAAACCAGCGAAAAGGTTCTCTACCTGACCTTCGATGCCGGCTACGAAAACGGCTGTACGGAGACGATTCTGGATGCGCTGAAGAAGCATAAGGCTCCCGCCGCGTTCTTTGTCGTCGGCAACTACATCGAGACCGCGCCCGAGCTGGTAAAGCGCATGGTGGCCGAAGGCCATATCGTCGGCAACCACACCTGGCACCACCCGGATATGTCGTCCATTTCCACGGAGGAAGCTTTCTCCCGGGAGCTAACCGGCCTGGAAAAGCTCTACGAGCAGACCACCGGCCAGCCTATGAAGAAATACTACCGTCCGCCTCAGGGCAAGTACAGCGAAGCCAACCTGAAAATGGCCCGTTCTCTCGGCTATAAGACCTTCTTCTGGAGCCTGGCCTACGTGGACTGGTACCAGGATAACCAGCCGTCCCATGAAGAAGCCTACGAAAAGCTGTTGGGGCGCATCCATCCCGGCGCAGTGGTCCTGCTGCACAGCACCTCTAAGACCAATGCCGAGATCCTGGACAGCCTTCTGACGAAATGGGAGGAAATGGGATACCGGTTCGCGTCGCTTGACGAACTGGCGGCATCTGCGCAGGACGCGGGTTCCGGCTCTGCCGGTACCGCCGGTTTCACAGATTCCTGATCCTGTCAATGGCCTCCGCCGCGTTCTCATAATTGCCAAACGCCGTCAGCCGGAAATAGCCTTCCCCGCTGGGTCCGAAGCCGCTGCCGGGAGTTCCTACCACATGGGCCTTCTCCAGCAGATAATCGAAGAAATCCCAGGAGGTCATCCCCTCCGGTACCTTAAGCCAGATATAAGGCGCGTTGATCCCGCCGTACACCTCATATCCGGCTTCCTTAAGACCGTCGAAGATCACTTTGGCGTTGCGCATATAGTATGCCACCTGCTCCTTTAACTGCGCCTTTCCCTCCTCCGAATAAACGGCCATAGCCGCCTTCTGCACGATATAGGGCGCGCCGTTGAATTTCGTCCCGTGACGCCTCGCCCACAGGCTGTGGGCCGAAGCGCCTCCGCATTTCAGATCCTTCGGCACCACCGTAAAGCCAAGCCTCACGCCCGTAAAACCGGCGTTTTTGGAAAATGACCGGAATTCGATCGCGCACGTCCTGGCTCCCGGAATCTCGTAAATGCTGTGCGGCACGTCATCCTGCGCGATATACGCCTCGTAGGCCGCGTCGTAGAGGATCACCGCGCCTGCCGAATTGGCATAGTCCACCCAGACCTTCAGCTGATCCCTCGTAAGCGCCGTCCCGGTCGGGTTATTCGGCACGCACAGATAGATCAGATCCGGCGTTTCTTCCGAAAGCTGCGGCACGAAACCGTTCTCCGCCGTACACGGCATATAGATCACATGGCTCCATGTTCCGGTCTTCTCGTCATACACGCCGGTCCGCCCCGCCATCACATTGGAATCCACATATACCGGATAGACCGGATCGCACACCGCGATCCGCGCGTCCGCCGAGAAGATCTCCTGGATATTCCCGCAGTCGCTCTTCGCGCCGTCCGAGATAAAGATCTCGTCCGCATCGATCGCGCATCCCCGCGCCTGATAGTCCTTCTGCGCGATCGTCTCACGCAGAAACGCGTATCCCAGATCCGGCGCGTACCCGTGAAATGTCTCCGCGTTCCCCATCTCTTCCACCGCCTCGTGAAGCGCCTTAATGATCGCCGGCACCAGCGGCTGCGTCACATCGCCGATCCCCAGCCGGATCACTTTCACGTCCGGATGCGCCTCCGAATACGCCGCCACTTTCTTCCCGATCGTGGAAAACAGGTAGCTTCCCGGCAGTTTCAGATAATTCTCATTCAGCTTAACCATAACTCTATATCCTCCGTTCGATTATTATTCATTTCCCGCGCCCCTGCAGGCCGTCCTATACTTCAAGCTCGCCGCGGAATACCTCCTCCGCCGGTCCCGTCATAAAAATATGGCCGCCGCCTTCCCGGTCCCAGCGGATCGTCAGCGTCCCGCCGCGCAGCTCCACCTGCACCGTATCGTCCGTATACCCCATCAGCATACACGCCGCCGCGCAGGCCGTCGCTCCGGTCCCGCAGGCCATCGTTTCTCCGCTTCCCCGTTCCCAGACGCGCATCCGCACATGCCCGCGGTCGATCACCTGCACGTACTCCGAATTCACCCGGTCCGGGAAGCGGGCGTGATTCTCATACTCCGGCCCGATCGCGTCCAGCTTAAGTCCCCCGATCTCCTGCCGGAAATACACCGCATGCGGATTTCCTATGGAAATTCCCACAAACTTCTGTTTCCGTCCTTCCACGAGGATCTCCTCGGGCAGCTCCGAGGTCAGCACCGGCACGCCCATATCCACCGTAGCTGCCGTCACCTTTCCGCCGCGGACCGCCAGTTCCAGGGTCTTGATCCCCGCCAGCGTCTCCACCGTCAGCCGCTCTTTTTCGGCGATCCCATGCTCATATACATATTTTCCGACGCAGCGGATCGCGTTGCCGCACATCTCCCCTTCGGAACCGTCCGCGTTGAACATCCGCATCCGGCAGTCCGCCGCGTCCGACGGACAGATCAGGACAAGCCCGTCCGAACCGATCCCGAAATGCCGGTCGCTTATCCTCACCGCCAGCGCCGCGGGATCCGGAACCGTTTCGCGGAAGCAGTCCACATATACATAATCGTTCCCGGCTCCCTGCATTTTCACAAACCGCATCTTTTTCCTCCCTGACTCCGTCACTTTCCGATTTCTGCCCGCTGCCGCGCTCTCCGTCCGGCGCTCACCGGACCATCAGGCTGATCAGCTTCTGCGCAGTCTCTGCCATCGAGCTTCCGCTGTCCATGCTGCATTTCTGGATGTAGCGGTGGGCTTCGCTCTCCGTCATACTGTTCCGCTCCATCAGGAGCTCCTTTGCCCGCGCGATCGCCTGCCGGTCGCCCTCGCTGCGCGCGGCCGGCTTCTGCCTGGCGATCCGCTTCCTCCGCGCCTGTTCGTCGTCCAGTTTCAGAAGCGCTTCCAGAAGATCATGGACCATCAGCGGCATCGGCAGCCACGTCACCCCTTCCGGCAGCGCGTCGCCCACACGCCGGGCCGACGCCACCAAAAGCATGGCAAACTCCTGCGGAACCAGCTCCCGCAGTTCCGAAAACAACATATCGTTAAATCGGTAACCGCTGACGATGATCCCTCCGTGAAGTCCGTCCAGACTGCTGACCGTCTGGGCGCCGGAACTGCAGACCGACACCACCGGGAAGCCGTTTTTCACTATGATATTTTTAATACTTCTCGCGTCCTCCGGTTTCGAGAACGCCACAATGATATTGGTCACGCATTCACCCCCGGCCTCTTTTTCTGTCAGTATTGCAGAATGCGGTGCATATTCGCTATGTCCGTGGAGCGTTCGGCTCTCACGATGCCCAATGCAGCAAATTCGCCATATCCATGCAGCGCTCGATTCTACTGCCGCTTTACGCAGCATGCCGACCCTGCGCACTCACACAATCATCCGGCATCTGCCGAAGCAACAGAAGAATTCCGCACAGCATGTTTACCGCCTCTGCGAAGCTAAGAGTACTGTGACGCTTAAAATTTATACAGATATTCGCCGATCTCCCAGTCTGTCACCTGGCTGCGGAACTCATTCCATTCCTTTTTCTTCGCTTCCAGATACTTGGTGTAGACCGTCTCGCCAAGCACCGACTCCAGGAATTCATCATTTTCAAACTGCTCAATGGCCTCGCCCAGAGTCTCCGGCAGATGGCGGATCCCTCTCCGCTTCATCTCTGCCCTGGACAGGGAAAATGCATTCCCGTAAAACGGCTTCGGCGGCACCATTCCCTTACGGATACCGTCAAGTCCCGCTGCCAGGCAGGCGGCCAGCGTCAGGTACGGATTCATGGCCGGGTCCGGACTGCGCAGCTCGATCCTGGTAGACGCGCCCCGGTTGGACGGGATCCGCATGACCTGGCCCCGGTTGGCAGCCGACGCCCACGCGATATAGACCGGCGCGTCATAGCCGGGGATCAGCCGCTTGTAGGAGTTCACCAGCGGATTCGTCAGGATCGTCATGGATTCGATATGATACAGGATTCCGGCCAGGAACTGATAGGCCAGCTGGCTTAAGCCCATGCTGTCCGACGGATCGGAGAACAGATTCTTGCCGAGACTGTCCTCCAGCGACATATTGATATGCATACCGGATCCGTTGATTCCCGCTTTTGGCTTCGGCATAAACGTAGCGTGAAGGCCGTGGCGCTTGGCGATGGTCTTCACCGCGTTCTTAAACGTAACGATATTGTCCGCCGCCTTCAGCCCCGGTTCATACTGGATATCCACCTCATGCTGGGCAGGCGCGATCTCATGATGGGAGGACTCGATGACAAAGCCCATCTCCTCCAGATTCAGCACGATATCCCGGCGCACATTTTCCGCCAGATCGATCGGCGCCACGTCGAAATATCCCGCCGTCTCATGGGTCTGGGTCGTAGGCCGTCCTTCTTCGTCGGCATGAAACAGGAAGAACTCGCATTCCGGTCCCACATTGAAATAGTACCCCATGTCCTCGGCTTCTTTTAACACCTTCTTGAGGACATAGCGCGGATCCCCTTCAAAGGGCGTTCCGTCCGGGCAGTAGACGTCGCAGAGAAGCCGGGCCACCTTGCCCTGCTGGGGCCGCCACGGGAAGATCTCGAAGGTGTCCAGATCCGGATGCAGGTACATATCCGTCTCCTCCTCCCGCACGAAGCCCTCAATGGCGGAGCCGTCGAACATGCAGAGATTGTCAAGCGCTTTCTGCAGCTGCCCGGCCGTGATCGCCACATTTTTCAGCATACCAAACATATCCGTAAACTGCAGGCGGATGAATTCCACATCCTCCTCTTCCACCATACGGATGATATCTTCTTTATTGTACCTTCCCATGATTGTGATCTCCTTTTCCATCGGATTTTTATTTCATCCCGCATCTCCGGATAGCAAACAAGGGTGTCACAAATAAAAGTGTAACCCCCTTGCTACATACATATGTGAAAATAATATCAGCAGAACATGGAAATGTCAACTGAAAAAGAGTTTCAGCCGGCATCCCAAAACCGTTCCAAAAACGCATCTTTATTCTGCCTGTGCAGCGGATCTTTTATAGCCGAGCGCGCGGATCGCGTTCAGGATCGCCAGCACCGACACGCCCACATCGCCGAACACCGCCATCCACATTCCGGCCGCGCCCAGCGCCACCAGAAGCAGTATCAGGATCTTTACGCCGATGGCGAAAATGATATTCTGCCGGACGATGCCGACCGTCTTTCTGGCGATCCGGATACCGTCCACGATCTTGGACGGCTCGTCGGTCATGATGACCACGTCCGCCGCCTCCACCGCCGCATCGGAACCGATACCGCCCATGGCGATACCCACATCCGCGCGGGACAGAACCGGCGCATCGTTAATGCCGTCGCCGACGAACGCCAGCGTGCGGCCTTCCGGCTTCTCCGCAAGAAGCGCCTCCACCTTCGCCACTTTATCCGCCGGCAGAAGGCCGCCGTATACACGATCCAGCCCCAGCTTCTTTCCGACTGCCTGACCGACGGATTCCTTGTCGCCGGTCAGCATTACCAGCTGGCTGACGCCTTCGCCGCGCAGGCCGGACAGGGCCGCCGGTACGTCCTCACGGACGGTATCGGAGATCGTGACTGCGCCGATATATTCCCTGTTCCGCGCTACATAGAGCGTCGTCCCGGCCGCATCCCGGACCGATTGGAATGCGATGCCCTGGCGGTTCATCAGTTTCTCGTTGCCGATGTAAAGATCGAACGTGTCCGCCGCATGCCCGCGTGCAGCTGCCGCTTTTTTATTCGAAACAGTCGTTGATTCATTCAGTGCCGACGCAGTCACATTTTTTTCATCTAGAGCAATCATACCATTTGTATCCAGTACGACTGCCCTCAGCACTGCATGGATCCCATGCCCTGCGATCTCCTCCACCGACACGATTCGGCTCTGATCCAAACTTTGCGCCGCGGAATATCCATCGCCCGCTCCGCTGCTGCCCGGCATTGCGGCGGGCAGCTCTTCCTTCATTTCCCGGTACGCCTCCAGCACCGACAGCGCGATCGGATGGGTCGAATGGCACTCTCCATAGGCCGCCAGCGTAAGAAGCTCCTCCCGGCTGACGCCCGCCGGCTCTACATCCGTCACCGCGAACTTCCCGGTGGTGAGCGTACCGGTCTTGTCAAATACGACCGTATCCAGATTGCCCATGGCCTCCAGAAAGTTGCTGCCCTTCATCAGGATCCCCTGCTTCGACGCCGCGCCCAGACCGCCGAAGAAGCTGAGCGGCACGGAGATCACCAGCGCGCAGGGACAGGACACCACCAGGAAGCTGCAGGCCCGGTACACCCATACCGACCAGGACTGCCCGGCCAGGATCGGCGGAAGAAGCGCCAGCGCCAAAGCCAGAAACACCACGACCGGCGTGTAGACCCGCGCAAACCGGGTAATGAAATTCTCCGCCTTCGCCTTCCGTGAGCTGGCGTTCTCCACCAGCTCCAGAATCTTCGCCACGGTAGAATCGTCGTAAAGCTTCATGACCTGCACCTCCAGCAGTCCGTTCAGATTGATGGAACCGCTGACGATATTCTCTCCCTCGCCGATCTCCGCCGGCATGGACTCGCCGGTCAGCGCCTTCGTATCCAGGCTGGAGGTCCCCTTCACCACGACGCCGTCTAACGGCACCCGCTCGCCGGGCCGTATCACTATGGTCTCACCGATCTGAACCTCGTCCGGATCCACCTGTTCCTCCCTGCCGCCGCGAACCACATTGGCGAATTCAGGATTGATATCCATCAGTTCGGAAATGGATCTGCGGGACTTGTTCACCGCGTAATCATTGAAGAATTCGCCCACCTGATAGAACAGCATGACCGCAACCGCTTCCTCATAAGCCCCCACCAGGACCGCGCCCACAGTAGCCACCGTCATCAGGAAATTCTCGTCGAATACCTGGCCGCCCCGGATGGTCCTCGCCGCCTTCAGCGGGATATCATAGCCTGCCGCCAGATACGATACCGCAAAGCAGATCCAGTCCATCGGATGGATCCCTTCCGCCGCGATCCCCGCGATCAGGAATACGGCGCTTGCCGCCAGTCTCATGAGCATCTTTTTCTGTTTTTTTGTCATAACCTTTTGCCTCGATTCTCCTGTTATTCTGTCTGATTCGCCTTCCGCAGCCGCTGTCTGCGCGCCTCACTCGCTGATATGCTCCATTCCCTGCGCTAGGATCGTCTGAATATGGCCGTCCGACAGGGAATAGAAAACCGTCTTCCCCTCCCGCCGGAACTTCACCAGGCGCATCTGCTTTAACACCCGCAGCTGATGGGAGATCGCCGACTGTCCCATCATCAGAAGCGACGCAATATCGCATACGCACATCTCCGACTGGCTTAACACATACAGGATCTTGATCCGCGTGGAATCGCCGAATATCTTGAAAAATTCCGCCAGATCCAAAAGCTCCTGCTCCTCGGGCATGGCCTTCTCCACCTTCTTCACAATGTCCTCATGAACATGGATGAATTCGCAGACACCGTCCGCTACTTCCTGCTCGATCTTTACCAAATCCTTCATCGCTGATTCCTTTCTCCTTATAACTTTCTTTTCTGTCTTTTGGAAGCTCATTCTGTTTTCATATGAACAACTATTCATATGTTTATATTAACACATTTTATCGGATTGTCAATACCTTCCGATCCTATTTTAACGGTTTATCCGGATGTCTGCCGCGTTCCCCAACGGATATCCGCGCGCTTTTCGGCGGATTCTCTTGCGAAAGCCTGTCTCTTCCGCTATAATAAGCCCTAAAGGAGGATGCATCTCATGAACCTGATCCACACTACCCTATTGTCCGCTCCCCAGAAGGAATCCATCCGCGCGCTGACGGAGGCGTGCCGGAGGGCGGAACCGATCACGCTTTCCGCCCCGTCGGAAGACGGACTGGATTACTATCTTATCTATGAGAATACGCCGGAGGAAGGCGGTCTGACCGCGTTCAGCTTTCTCTTCTTTGTTCCGCAGGAGGATGCGGGGCCTGCGTCTGTCTATACCTGCGAATATACCGCATTTGTGCATCCCGCCCATCGCCGGCAGGGATATTTTACCGAAATGCTGAACGCGGCCCTTACCGCCGCCGACCGTTTCGAAAAGGAACATCGCTGCCAGGTGGATTTCTGCTTCCTGACCGACGGCAAATCCCCGGACGCATCCGCCGTTCTGGAATCGATCGGCGCGGAATACTGGTTTTCCGAATATAAGATGGTGCGTCCGCTGCGGGAAAAGGATATGGATTACACAGCGAATGTCCAGATCGAAGAAGCGGACGCAGCAGCCGGGCTCTACACCGCTTCCCTGGACGGGGAGATCATCGGAACGTGCGCTCTTCTCCCCTCCGGGAGAGAAACCTATCTATATGCGTTTCAGATCAAAGAAGCGTATCAAAGCCGGGGGCATGGCCGGGATTTTCTGAAGGGGATGCTTTCGCTCATCGCGAAGAACTCTGCCGGCGGATCCGAAAACACGATCTCCGTTCAGGTCTCCGGCCTTAACTATATCGCGCGAAATCTGTACAAAAAAACAGGGTTCCGTGATACGGAATCCCTGTCGTATTATATCTACTGAAACCGTTGTCCGGCGGCGCAGCCGCCGGTTTGCTGAAGCGGCTCTTCCTCCCGGGGGAAGCGCCGTTTCAGCGCGCGATCTTCTCCGCCGCTTCATCCAGCCACGGCGCATCCGCATACTCGACGGAGCCTTCGTCCACCGCCTTCGCCACCGCCGGCTCGATCGGAATCTTAGCCAGTACACAGGTGTCATAATCCACCGCGATCTCATCGATCCGGCTCTCGCCGAAGACCGCGATCTTCCGCCCGCAGTCCGGACAGTTCAGATAGCTCATATTCTCCACGATGCCCAGAATCGGAATATCCATCTTCTTCGCCATGTTCACCGCCTTGCCGACGATCATGGATACCAGCTCCTGGGGCGACGTCACGATCACAATGCCGTCCACAGGAAGCGACTGAAATACGGTCAGCGGCACATCGCCGGTGCCCGGAGGCATATCGACAAACATATAATCGATGTCTTTCCAGTATGTCTCATTCCAGAACTGCTTCACCGCCCCCGCGATCACCGGGCCGCGCCAGATGACCGGATCGGTGTCATTCTCCAGAAGAAGGTTCGCCGACATGATCTGGATCCCGGTGCTGGTCGTAGCCGGAATCATCAGGTTCGAACCCCCCACTTCCGCCATCCCGATACCGCCGTCGATGCCGAACGCCTTCGGAATGGACGGACCGGTGATGTCGGCGTCAAGGATTGCCGTTCGGAAGCCCTTCGCGTTCATCTTCACCGCAAGCAGCGACGTGACCAGAGATTTGCCTACTCCGCCCTTGCCGCTGACGACGCCAATGACCTTCTTCACCGAGCTGGCCGGATTTAACGCCTCCAGAAAGCTCTGCTGCTCCTGGGTCCTGCTGGAGCAACTGGCTCCGCAGGTGTTACAGTTATGGGTGCAGTTTTCGATCGCTTCTGCCATTTCATCTACTCCTTTACCAACGGACGAATCGTCCGGATTTTACAATTATGCCGTCCTGCGGATCGCCTTCAGCACGCCGCCGTGCTCCAGCGCCCACGCCATCGAATAGAAGATCATCGAATTGATGGGCCACATGATCAGATTCTTCAGGACCCGCATCGGCAGAAGGGCCAGAAAGCCCTTTTCATACATCATGGTCAGCCACAGCGTTCCCAGGAGCATATTACAGACCACCGACACAGTCAGCTCCGCCGCCAGCACCCTGCGCAGGCTTAACGGCCGCTTATACAGGAAGCAGCCGTACAGCACTCCCGCCGCCATGGCGCTCACAGTCCAGCCCGGGAAGAACGCGCCTGTCGGCTTTACCAGATACTTGAGGATATCCAGCGCGCCCCCGAACAGTCCTCCGACCACCGGTCCGTACAGATAATACACGAACTGATTGGCGATGGTCGAGAATCCGATCTTAATGTAATCGCCCAGCACCAGCGTAAACGCTCCAAGCACCACAGCGATCGCTCCGAACAGCCCCAGGGTCGTGATCGTCCGCACGCATACGCCTTTTACAGTCTTCCCGTCCGGCGCGTACTCGTAGAATTCTCTGTAAGATTCCTGAAACAAAGTTGCTAATTTCTTCATAAAAAATTACCTCCTTTGCAGACCTCTTACCACAACAGGAGATAATCGCCCTATCTTCCATTGCAGCGGGATGCGGTCTGCGCACCGCGGGATCATGGCTCCCGGTTCCGCCGCGCGGACGCTTTCAATCCGTCCCGCCGCGGTCCCCGGCCCGTCTCCTTCGTCCCACCGGCAACTCCCCGTCCGATGAGCACTTGACGCGCGCAAACCTACTCTGCGTTCTATTCTGTTTCCGTGACCGTTACATCATACCACTGTTTCAGGAGAATTACAAGAGATTTTCGGCGGAAGCCGGCCGTTAACTTTACGCTTGCCATTTTCACGGCTCCATTGTACAATATATGAAAGATTTTCATACACAAAGGAGCCTCCATGAACCAAAACGCAAACCGTTCCGCCTACTGGGACATCATAAAAGGATTGGCAATCATCGCAGTTGTAATGGGACATTGCGGAATTCAGTCCGCTTTCGTCTATCTGTTCCATCTGGCTGTGTTTTTCTTTGTTACAGGATATTTTTACAATGAAAACAAATACGGGGACGACCCTTTCCGCTATCTCGGTGCCCGGCTGGCCGGCTGCTGGCCGCGGTTCTTTTTCTACAGCGTCTGCCTCGTTCTGATCCATAATTTTTTCGTAACGCATGGTCTTTACGCAAATACGCCGCTCTACAACCATACCGCCATGCTGACCTCCTGTCTGCAGGCAGCCGTCTTTCAGACTACGGAAAACATGCAGGGAGCGCTGTGGTTCGTCCCTGCATGGCTGTTATCATCCGCTTTCTTCGGCGGAATCGTCTGGTTCGGCCGGACGGCCTCCCGGCGTATCGGCGCAGAACGGCTCGAAACGCCCCTTGTTATTCTGGGCAGCCTGGCCGCCGGCGTCGTCGGGCTTTTCCTCTTCAGCCGCCGGTGCTACCTGCCCTACAATATGCACTGCGCGATCCTCGCGGTTCCCCTTTACCTGGCCGCATGGCTGATGAGGCGCCGCCTGCCGTCCTTTAAGCGGTATACCACCTGGTACGGCGCCCTGATCAGCATAATCCTGCTCCACCAGGTCAACGCCGGGCTTCAGATCTACATTGATATCAGCGCCATGAGTATTCCCGGCGTCCTCTACTACCCGATCTCGCTCCTCGGGATCTATCTGGTGCTCTCGCTGGCGTCTCTGGCCGAGCGTATCCCGGCTCTGTCCAAAGGTCTGGCCTTCCTGGGAAGGCATTCCTTTGATATAATGGCGCTGCATTTTCTCGTATTCAAGGCCATTGATCTGGCCTATGCCCGCCTCTCAGCCGTTCCGGTCTCCGCGGAAACGCTGGCCGGCTTTCCGACCGGATTCCGGGAGGAGCTGGGACCGGTCTATCTGGTTTGCGGAATACTGCTCCCGGCTCTTGCCGCATGGGGCCTGGATCGGATTACGGGCTTCCTGCTGCCCCGGAATAGCCGGCAGAAATAGAATCGCAGCCGTTATCCCCCCACACGATACCTCTTTCCGAAGATTAATCCTGGGCACAGCCCAATCCGCTTAATATATATCCGGCATACTTTTTCTTTCCTTCGTACCCCAGATCGCAGTGTCCCCGGCCATGGATAATATCCAGAGAGATGTCATACCCGGCTTTCTTCATCTCTCCGACGAACGTTTCCGAATGCCGCTCCAGATCGACAGCCTTATCCTCGTCGCAATGAAGGATATGATACCTGATCCGCGGCAGCTTCCCGATCAGATGCAGAGGCGATACAGAATGTAACGCGTCCGTCAGACTGCCTTCCTCCTGCCACAGCGCGCTGTAAATGGTACGCGGCAGATCAGTCCGCTCTCCGAAATGGTATTCCATGTCACAGACCGGACAGTTCGCCACACAGACAGCCGGCGTCCGTTTCGCATAACACGAATAGACCAGCGCCGACTGTCCGCCCATGCTTCCGCCGGTGGACGCGATCGGAACCGACGAATCCAGCGCGTATTTCTCAAAAAGAACGTCCAGGATCTCTTCCGTATAGCCCACCGCCTGCCGGTTCATCCACGACCAGGGATTGGTATACGGAATGACGAACAGAATGCCCTTCTCCCCGTAGAATTCCCCTTCCAGCGTGTCAGGCTGATACATCGCGTTCCCGTTCAGACCGGAGAACTGCACGATAATGCCGCGGATCGGCTCTGCGCAGACGTTGTCATTTACATAGGCGAAGCTTCGAAGATTCTCATAGGTGATGATCTTTTCCACGATTGCCCCCCTTTCGTTACTATAAACTTTCTGAAATGTACGGTTCCATTTTCTTCTTTGCAGGCAGAAATTCTCATTCGTGCTGTTTGCTTCAACTAGAATTATACAAATAAATCCACGTTACTGCAAACATGATGTCACTCCATATTATCTACAGAGTTTCCAAAAATCCGATCAGCCGCTGCGCGATCCGTTCATGCCCGGCGTCGCAGGGATGCAGTCCATCCGGCATGTAACGCTCACGGACCGCCGGTATCTCCGGCTGGATCCCGCTGACCCGAAACAAATCCAGCACTGGAATCCCATAGTACGCCGCCACCTCGATAATCGCATCCACATAATCCTGCAGATCCGCCGCGTTGCGCACCCCGCGCTCATTATAATCACGGCCGGATTCACCCAGACGGTGCAGCGGCGTCATGATCACGATCAGCGCTTCCGGATACCGTTCAATCAGTTTCCGGATCAGCGAATGAAGAGCCCCATAGAATGTATCCTCCGTCCGGTCCTCCATCGTCCCGAAAGCAGCGTCTCCATGGCCGTAATCATTGGTTCCGCCGAACACCACCACGATATCCGCGTCCGGGATCATTTCATCCACCCGTGATCCGAAATAAAGATCGTGCCTTGGATTCTCCGACGGCTTGCGCTGCGGCGCTATCCGGGTCCCGCCGATCCCATATCCGTAGCTCTGCGCACCGGTTCTCTTCGCCAGAATATTCCAGAATGTATGCTCTGCCGACGTCGTTCCGTGTCCCTCTGTAATGCTGTCACCCAGGAAAGCAATCTTTTTATCTTTAAGATCCATCGCTGACTCCTTCTCTATCTCTGTATAATATCTGCCAACATAAATACTTTTGCCGTATGAATCTTAACGGGCTCGCGCGGCAAACTGTCCTTTTTATGCTCAAACAGGCGAACGGATATCCACACATTACTTCGCGTTCATTCTACTCAGATACTTTCCTCTATCTGCAGCCGGGATTTCCAGCATATCCATCGCCTGATCCGCGGTGCATCTTACCGTCCTCATCAAGCTGCAGATCGCGTCATACAGACCGCTCTCCCTGCCGCTCTTTTCTCCTATGGCCTTCCCCCTGGCCTCAACCCGATCCAATACCTCACACATTTTCTTCACATCTCCTTTCCCCGGTTCGTTTAAAACCTCCTCAAACCGGCTGTCTCCCGTCAGAACCGTCATCAGCTTCAGCACCTCATCCACATGTCGCATAGCCTCTTCTGAGGGACGGTATTCCTTGTTCTTCCTCATCTGAACAAAATAATCCGCTACGATCTTGAAGTCGCTGGTAAAAAGCTCTACCTGTTCTTCCTCAAGCCAGGCTATCTCGAACAGATTGATTCTGTAGTCGCTGACAAATGGCTGCAGCCTGTCCGGAATGTCCAGGCATTCCTTAAGCGACAACGGTTTATTCCAATGTTTCTCGCCAAAGTACAGGACCAGCGTCACAACCGGATAACGCCCCGGGGCCGAGTCCTCTTCCCGGCATCCATTCTCTCGCCCAGCCTCCCGCGGCACATTTCTCAAAAGCTGGCGGCGGTAAGCCGCACCGTCATAACTGATCACTCGCAGGGCCATATCCGCATCCGACTTCGTCTGGTTCTCGAATCCGTACAAGGCGATCTGAACATTACAGTCCTTCCAATACTTCGCCGTATCCCGTTCCTGTTCGTGGAGTTTCCCATCCGCCTTATATATGGATCTCGGCGTTTCGTCCTCCAGTTCCTCTTCCTTTACAACGCGCTCCCCATGGAATAAGAGACCATTTACAATATCCGCGAATACGTCGTTATATGCTTCCAGCGTCTTTTCCGCGGCGTCTTTTTCAGCCACACGTTCACCCCCCGATTATTTCCTCTATCTATAAGTATAATCAAAATTGACCCTTCCTGCAAGATGTTCTTTTCAATCATATATGCGTTAAAGCCCGCAGCGACAGCTAATTTATTCCATCAAAACAAACCAGCATATCCTGACACAGATTCCCCTGATCATCAAACCGAATCTCAAATGCCTTTCCGTCAACACGAAGAAGCGGATTCCCACGCGCCTCTCCTACTAGGGCTTCCGAAATTAAAAATGTTCCCAACCCCAGCGTATTCTTCATCCACACGATCCTCCATCCGCAGCCCGAAGCACCGCCCGGTATCGTATGCAGCGCGATCCGCACCGCATTGCGGTCGTTCGGCATTACGGCAGGCAGTTTCATACCGGCCAGGTCGCGGCTCGTAATACAGTTCGGATATGTTTCCAGGAAATCCACCTTCTCGAAAAACCTCTGTGTGATCACATCCGCATTGCCGATTCCCGCGAAATTATGATGCGACCCTTCCGTCAGATCCAGCGCTACGATCCGGTCCGCATATGGTTTCTCGTCCCCGGCGGCGCCCAGACGACCTGTCACATTCGGATCCATTCCCGCGCCGCTGATATCCTTTCCAAATTCATTCAACACCAGCATATCGATCTTATGAAACGGGATCCTCGGCACCAGCCGCTTCGCCTCTGCCAGCAACCGTGTGTCTTCCTCGCCAAACCGTTCGCCGGATACCGCTTCCAGCCGGTACGTATCTCCGAATGCGTCCTCGATCACCGCGATTCCCAAAAGCAGCCGTTTCTCTTGAAGAACTACCTCCGCAATCTCCGTGACATTGCGTTCCATAAGCCCATATCCGCCGGAATGACAGACTGCCGCTCCCACCTGTTTGCCACAGCCCACCGCCAGCATCTTATAAAGGCCACTTTCATGCGCCCCATGAAAATCCGTATGAGGTTTAACGCGCCCTACCGTCACGATCCAATCTGCGCCGGCGGCATTTCGGTCGAAATAAACTGGAAGTCCATGCGGCGTCTTGCCGATGATCAAGGTCTCCATCGACGACCGTATCGGTATTCCCATCGTTTCTTCCGATATTCCGCGATCACGAAGAAGCCCTTCCTGCCCCTCCGCCGTAGCTCCGGCATGACTTCCCATGGCTGGGAAAATGAACGGCTTCGCTCCCGCCTCTTTCAATACATCTATAACGCTTCTCACGATACGGTCATAATTTCGGATATCCCTGCTCCCCACGCCGACTGCAACAGTCTCGCCCGGCTTCAGCCGGGCGAGCACTGCGCATTCTGTCATACGTTCACGGACGATTCCATCGATCTCTTCGCGTCTGATTTTTCCCTTCGGCACTTCCATATGAATCTTACGGAAACGCGGCAGCTGAACATCTGCCAATAATGAATCGTAGATACTCATTCTCTTTAAGCCTGCCTTTCAATCAATGCACGGAATAACGCGCCTGGAGCCATCTTCGAACCAACACAACCCATTCCGCTGCCGAATCAGAGATTCCATATCCGGCTTTATTCCGCGTGACCCAGGTCCCAAGCGCCAGACCATGACCGCCTTTTTCGAACAGATGAAACTCCACAGGGATATTCTGTTTCGCCATTTCGCTGACCAGCATTAACGAATTCTGAAGCGGCACTAACGTATCTTCATAGGTATGCCAGATAAATGCAGGCGGTGTGTCTTTATTGACCCATAATTCCAGCGATTGCCGCCTCCGCTTTGTCTCATCCTCATAATCATCGCCCAGAAGGTTACGAAACGACTCGAGATGTCCGTATTCTCCCGCGGAAATCACCGGATAAGCAAGTATCATCCCATTCGGGCGAAGCGCTTCTCTGTCGACCCCAAGACTCTGATTCACCCAGTCCTCACCCCAGAACACGCCGTAACCGGCCGCCAGATGTCCTCCCGCAGAAAAGCCGGATACCAGTATCTTGTCCTTATCCACGCACCATTCATCCCCATGTTCCCGAATAAGCGCCACTGTTCTTGCCAGTTCCAGGAATGCTGCCGGGAACCGGGCCGGAGCCACCGAATATCTCAGTACCGCCGCATGGTATCCCATAGAAGTATACTGCATGGCGATCGCCTCCGCCTCCCGGTCAGATGTATAACGGTAAGCCCCGCCGGGACACACGATGATCAACGGTCTTCGGTCAATGGAAATCTCCGGCGACTGATCCAGGATATATACGACAGCCTTTGCATACTCCATGGAGTCCTTATTCTTAATATCTAAAGTCTTACAGATCATATATCCACCTCTCTCACGTTTTCTGTCCGCATTTCTGAATCCACCACATGATGGTATTCGTCCTATTCTGGTAATACGCATGAGAAGTCTGGATCAGGAGCTTCTCTGTTCCGTCCGTACCATGCACCACCAGATTATTGGAATAGGCGCCATGCCCCTGCGTGGCTAACCTCAGATAGCAGCCATTGTCCCAGCAGATTCCATCCGCCGAATGATAAAGAATGAAATGTCCCGCATTCTCGCCCATGCCGCCGCTGCGCCCGTGCATCCACCAGCTTCCGCCATAATACACCATCTGCGGATTCCGCAGCTTCCGGGCAAAAAAAGCCCGCCGGTTCACACCCCAGCTGCGGCCTTCATCGTCACTGACCATGTATTTCAGGTTATACTCATCCGTTTCATCATAAATGTAGACGAGTAGTTTTCCATCCGGTCCAAATTCCATTGTTCCGTAATAGCAGCCCACCGTACTCTGGAAAGGAAGAACAGACCGCAGTGCAAACGTTTCGCCGCCGTCTTCACTGACATAAAGCTCATAAGGCCACGAGCGCAGATGAGCGATACCGGGAAGTTCTGCATTCGCAAAGAAAAGCACATAGACCTTCCCATCATGGCAGACCGCGTCGTAGATCCGCCCCGCCTTATGTACGAACAGTTTCTCTTCGGAAAACGTCTCACCGCCGTCCCGGCTGACCGCATAGTACGGCTCAAAATACGGCTCCCAGATATGGCCGTTCACCGTCATGTCGCAGGTCAGATAGAACAGGATGACTGTCCCATCATCTGTACACACCGCCTTTTCGCACATCTGGGTCCTGCCGCTGTTTCGATCGAACAGCGCCTTCGAATTCGGTTCGATCATCGGCTCCGACCAGGTTAAGCCGCCGTCCACAGAGCGTTTATATTCCATCCAGCCATAACCGGAATGTCCCTTCCACCTAGGATCCTCAGCTGAACAGTTTGGATAAAAAGCCAGTATCTTACCAGGCGCATATTCCACCAATGCATGTCCCATATGGCCGCTGCGTCCCTGCGCTTCCAGATCCGCAAAAAGAATTCCGTCATTGGGCGGATTATCCGGCGTTAACCGAAATAATGAGTTCCACTCGCACATTTTTCATTCTCCTTCCCTGACTCTTTATCACATCAGATTCCCCTCAGGCGCTTATCCGCAATCTCCCGAATCTCTGCACAGATCGATGTCACTGTCTCCCAGTCTTCCTCCTCTATGTGGTGCGCCCGCGCCATGAATCCTCCCGCACAGGCAAGCACTGCCGGATTGGCCAGGTATTCCTCCAGATTCCCGAGCCCCACGCCTCCCGCCGGCAGAAATTTCACCATGGAAAACGGCTCCGCCAGATAACCGATCGTCCGCAGTCCGCCATGCGGCTCCGAAGGGAAGAACTTAATCACAGAAAGCCCTGCGCGAACGCCTTTCTGGATATCTGTCGAAGTAATAGCTCCCGGAATAAACGGTATTCCTTTTTCCTGAAAATACCCAATGATTTCATCGTCATACCCCGGAGCTACTCCAAACATAGCTCCTGCTTCAATAGCTGTTTTCGCCAACTGAGGCGTCAAAACCGTTCCCGCTCCAACCACTATTTCCGGGCAGCGAGTACGCACAGCGCGAATGCAATCCGCTGCCTCGGGATTGCGCATGGGGATCTCCAGTACGCCAATACCGCCGCGCAGGATTGCGCGCGCCAGGCCAACCGCCTTGTTTTCGTCGGATAACATCACTACCGGCACGACGCCGGAACGGTACATCTCTTCAAATACTTTGTTCATCCTGTTTCCTCCCGTCAAGATTTATCTATCCACCAATGGTAGACGTTTGTTCGATTCTGATAGTAGGCATGGGACGCCTGTATCAGCAGCCTTTCGCTGCCATCTTCGCAGTGGACTACCAGATTGTTGGAATAGGCTCCAAACCCTGCCGTCTTCATCTGCAGATATTGGCCACTGTCCCAGTTCACTCCATCCTCAGAGAAATACAGGATGAAATGGCCGTTGTTTTCACCCTTGTTTCCGCTCCTCCCATGCATCCACCATTTATCGCCGAAATAGGCCAGCTGAGGATTTCGGATTTTCTTTTCGAAATAAGCCGTCGATGGTTCCTCCCATGTCAGTCCACTATCATGACTTATTGCGTAGGGTATG
This sequence comes from uncultured Lachnospiraceae bacterium, assembly GCA_947589095.1. Classification (GTDB taxonomy): domain Bacteria; phylum Bacillota; class Clostridia; order Lachnospirales; family Lachnospiraceae; genus UBA3402. The sequence goes on along the minus strand of CANQBX010000005.1, from coordinate 35,694 downwards.
TTGTATTCATCGGATTCGTTGTATGTATAGGCAATCAGGTCGCCATTTGGCATGAATTCCATCGTACCGTAAAAATTGGCATATCCGGCAACTGTCCTAAAAGGCAGTGTGGATCGGCGCTGAAAGTTTTCTCCATTATCTTCGCTGACAAACAAATCGGTAACTCCGGATGTATTGAGCAGGACATAGATAACGCCATCACGATAATCCGCGTCGTATATTCTGCCGGAAATTCTCTTATATTTTTGTTTTGTCTTGATGACTTCTCTTGTATCAGAGAAAGTCTCTCCTCCATCATGGCTGAGTGCATAACGCGGTTCGAGGTTAGGCTCCCAGGCATGTCCTCTTGTAACCATATCGCAAGTCAGATAAAACAGGACGATCGTTCCGTCGTCAGTACAGATTGCCTTCTCGCACATCATGGTCTCGGTTCCATCCGTCTCATCAAAAAGCTTCTTTGAATTTGGTTCAATAAATGGTTCCGACCATGTCTCCCCGCCATCCGTCGACCTTTTGTACTCCATCCATCCATGTCCCGAATGACCTTTCCAATATTCATCCTCGGCGGAGCAATTCGGATAAAAGGCCAGAATTTCGCCCGGTGCATATTCAACCAGCGCATGACCCAAATGACCGCTTCGTCCTTCTGCTTCAAGATCAGCAAACAGAATCCCATCATTTGGGGGATTATCCGGCGTCAGGATAAATCTATCTTCCTGATTTTCCTCTACTTCACCGTCATCAATTTGGAGATCCACGCTGGCTGAAATATCGCTGTCATTCTCATTTCCTTTTCCACATCCTGCCGCCAAAGCAGCCGTCGCAACAAACACAAGGAAAAGCATCGCCAGCTTTTTGTGCATCATTTTCATACTTATCTCCATTCCGCCGCCGTTCAGCCGGCGTCACAAGCAGCAGTGTAAGAATTATTATCCCTAACTCCTTCTACCGGCGGACACGATCTGTCCACAGGTGCGCCAGGTATGCAGAGGAGGGGTATCCCCCTCCAACTGCATTCACATACTGGATTCTCTCAATCCCCGAAGACACTATCAATGTAACGACTATAGGCGTTCCGATAGATCTCCACAAATTCGTCGACGCCCAGACTTTTGATTTCCTCAAAATACTGATCCAGTTCTGATATGGGGCGCTTTCCGGTTATGAAATTGACCGACTCCGTCTTGATCTGGTCTCCGATTAACATGGACAATTCATCCGCGTGTCTGGCGGTTTCTCCATCCAAATAAACGGATGGCAGACGTACGGTAGTCACATGTACCGGATCAGTCGCCCATTGCGCCTCTTTTTTCAACCTCATGGCGCCATCTACTATGTCATCAGTATAGACCGCTTTTATCACCATTTCGACTTCTTTCCCCGTAATTGGATCTACATAGGATTTAGTTCCCAAATAATTGGGGGATCCATCTTCATTGCGGCTGTCAGCGTATCCTACTCCGATCGTACAACTTGGATAAGGACCAATAAGACGATTCTGTGCATATGCATCCCAGTTGTCATAATTTCCATCCTCCACCTCTTTACATGTGAACTTTCCGTCCTTCACGGTCCACCCTTCTACCAGGCCAAGGGGGTCTTCTCCGCTCTTCGGGCCAAACAGCCAGATCGGTACGCCGTCCTGTTTGTCATAGAAGAAATCCATCATCTTCGCTACGATTTCAGGATGCTCTGTTTCGGCAGATGCCCACAGATTTCCAGTTGTAACATTGCTTCTTACCGATTTCACCACAGTAGTATTATCGCCCACGGTAAACGGCGGCATATCGATCCAGGACTTGAAAGCCTTCGGATCGGTCATTGTTTTAAACGGATTATCTATCATCGGATATTCAAGTGTCGACTCTATACTGGCCGCCGTATCAGTATCTATCGTAAAATAATCCTGTGAGATGAGTCCTTCAGAGTACATGCTATGCATTATTTCGATAAATGTCCGATAATCCTCCGTGGCCGCAGGAAGCTCAACCTTGCCGTCCTTAATGGAAATAGTGGTCCCAAATTGACTTAATCCGCTTCCGTAAAAGCCCAGACCGGACCAGATCGAGTTTTCTATCGCACCCCTGGAACTCGCGACATAAACTACTCCATCCTTTCCTTCTGCCTTCTTTTTCTCTGAAAAGGCCCTCATCATGTCCAGAAGTTCTTCTGAAGTTTGAGGCGGTTCCAGATTGCAGGCTTCCAGCCAATCTTCATTGATATATACATCTGAGCCGGCATAATTGCCTGCCAGCCACAGATATGTGCGTTCCTCAATGCCCGGGAGAGAATAGATCTTTCCATCCGAGCAGATCACTTCCTCAAAATATTCAGGATTCGAAGAGAGCAGCGCATTCGCATTAGGCATGATTTCCGGATCATTCAGATACGGCAACCAGTCCAGCAACATCCCCTCATTGACTCCATAGTTAACTGCGTCCACATTGCTAAGACCGATACCGATCACGATATCCGGCAAATCCCCTGTATTGAGAAGCAGGGACATTCTTTCGCCAGGATCAGCACCGGCATCCTCCATTTCAATGGTTACATTATAACCCTGCTGCCTCATATAATATTCCAAATAATGCCAAATATATACGTCGTCCAATGTGACATCCTTGGCCAATTCGCGCAATTTGGTCAAAATTTTGATCGTGACAGGCTCCGATGAAACCGCTTCTGACTGTGCAGCCGTGCTCTCCGCTTCCGTTGTTTTTGCTTGTTCCGTATTCTTTGTGACCTGAGCCTCAGTTGTCTGGCTGCCTGCATTCGAAGCAGAGCCGCTGCAGCCTGTCAACAGGCTGGTTCCAGTCATGGCCAATATCAACGCGCCAACTGACAGACGTTTCATAATACCTTGTTTTGAAAACATATGATTCTCCTCCTTATTGTAATTTCGTTATAATTATATATTCGTTACTCTTTCAAAGCTCCCACCATGACTCCCTTTATAAAATATTTCTGCACAAAAGGATAGACCACCAGCATGGGTGCGCTGGATATCAACACAAGCGCAAATTTCATCACCTGAGTAAGCTCCATCTTCCTTCGCAGAGAATCCGCCAAAGTCTGGGATGTGATTTCTCCCATATTCATCACGGCAGATTCATTTTGGATCAATATTCTTCTCAGCACCAGCTGCAGAGGATGCAGCTCTGTGTTTGAGATATAGATCATAGCGCTAAACCAACTGCTCCAATGCCCCACCGCATAATACAGAGTGATGACAGCTAAAATCGGTTTGGCAAGCGGCAGCATGATTCTTGCAAAGATCAGGAACTCATTCGCACCATCGATCCGGGCCGCCTCATACAGTCCGTCAGGAATACTGGTCTGAAAATACGTTCTGGTAAGTACAACATTGTAAACACTCAACCCCCCGCATACCAGCATAATCCACGGCGTATTGACCAAGTGAAGATTCTTAAACAGCATATATGTTGGGATCAACCCACCGCCAAAGTACATGGTAACCAGAAACACCGCAGTGAGAAAGCCTCTGCCGAACATACGCTTCCGGCTTAATGCATACGCAGTCGGAACCGTAAGTACCATATTCACCAGCGTTCCTCCCACTGTATAAAAGATTGTGAGCGCGTAGCTGCGCCATATCTGTCTGTTGCTGAAAACTTCTCTGTAAGCATCCAGATGAAAGCCGGACGGCAGGAAAGTGACCTTGCCTCCATAAAGTGCGGTGGCATCTGATACAGAAGCAATAATGGTATAGTAGATCGGATACACGCAGCAGGCTGTAATCAATAGCACTAACCCATATACCACCACCGTAAACAATCTGTCCCCTGTTGTTACACGCACACGCTTTTGTCTGGTCCGATCGCCCTTGCCCCTTTTCTCCATCACCTCTCCTCCTTTTTTCAAAACAAACTCGTGTCGGACAACTTCTTCATGATATAATTCACCAGCAGCAGAATGATAATATTAATCACGTTATTGAAAAGACCCACCGCTGCTGACAGACTATACTGTCCCCTCAGGATGCCAACATTATAGGTATAAAGGGATATGACCGTGGATACCTCCAGGTTCATATCATTCTGCAAAAGCAGGATTTTCGAATAGCCAAGACTCATGATGTGCCCCACCGACAGAAGAAATGTGGTGATTATGGTCGGCATGATTCCCAGCAGATACACATGCCAGATAATCTGCAGACGTCTTGCCCCATCAATTCTGGCTGCCTCCACCAGATCCATAGATATGCCGGACAATGCGGAGATATAGAGGATGGAATTCCACCCCAGGTTCTGCCATACGCCCGACAGCACGAAAATGGAGGGAAACAACTCGGGGATACCCATGAAATTAATCCTCTTTCCTCCCATCCAGGCAATCAGGCCGTTGATCGGGCCATTATTCATGTCCAGCATCAGAAGAATCAAGGCACAGACCACCACCTCTGAGAGAAAGTGAGGCATATAGGTGAGCATCTGCACTGTCTTTTTCATCCTGGCATGCCGGATCTCATTCAAGAGCAATGCGAAAATGATTCCGCAAGGGAACATTGCCAGGTTGTACAACGTGATCGACAGCGTGTTCCTGATCATCGTCCAGAATTTGGGATAGGTTATATATGTGATGAAATGTTTTAAACCCACCCATTCGCTTCCCCAGATTCCCCTGGAAGGGCGATAGTCCTTAAATGCAATCTGAACCCCATACATGGGACCGTACATGAATATCAGCAGATAGATCAATCCCGGCAGCAACAGCACATACAACTGCCAGCTCTGGTAGAGACGTTTGCGTATATATCCCTTTCTCTGACATGGGAGCCTGGCATTCAGCTTCCGGGCCTTGGATTTCTTCATCCCTGTGCCTCCTTTCGGGTTTCAATCTGCCACATGATATCCTGTTCCATATACGCAACCACCTCATCCAGCATCGGCATCGATGTCTGCGCCCCTTTCCGCGTAACAACGATAGCTGACACCGTATTGGCAAATTCTGCCGCCTCCCGGATGTTCTTTCCCTGCACCAGCATGAACGCCAGCGCCGCCGTGAAGGAATCGCCTGCCGCCGTCGTGTCCAGTGCCTGCACGCGCCGCGCCGGAATATGGCTGATCCCACAGGTGGCGGAGTCGATATAGACGCCATCGCCTCCCAACGTAACCAGCACCTCCCGGATGCCTTTGACACGCAGACGTTTTGCGGCCCGCTTCAGTCCTTCCTCGGTTCTGCAGTCCACGCCGGTCAGCATCGCCGTTTCCGTCCGGTTTGGCTTGATCACATCCACGCAAGCATAGAGCTCTTCCGGGAAAACTGCCGGCACTGGCGCAGGATCCAGAATTACCATCTTTCCCCTGTCTTTCGCCAGCCGCGCCGCGTGGCAGACCGTCGCCATCGGAATCTCCATCTGCAAAAGCACCACGTCGCATTCATCCAGCAGATCCTGGTGCGCGTCGATGTCCTGCGGTGACAGCGCCGCATTGGCTCCGGAAACTACCACAATGCAATTCTCACCGTTCCGGTTCACTGTAATGAACGCGACCCCTGTCTTTTCCTCTTTCTTTACGATGACACGGGAGGTATCCACCCCTGCCTTGTCAAGACTCATGAACTGCAGCCTTGCATAGGAGTCGTCGCCTACCGCGCCCAGCATCGACACATTTGTTCCCAGGTATCCGGCCGCGCAGGCCTGATTCGCGCCCTTTCCGCCCGGGATCATGTCCATGTCGGCACTGATGATAGTTTCTCCCACCACCGGCATATGATCCACATCCACCACCATATCCACATTCAGGCTCCCGATCACCAGAATCTTCCCAGACTTGCATTTTCCATTCCCATTCACTGCTTTCTTCGTACTCATCACCTCCTTCTGCAATAAAAATGTGGTAGTTAGATATCTAACAGCCAATTTAGGGCTAACGCATTAATAGCTTCACAACTCATACGCCCCGCATGACAGTCGGATCACGTTCCATGAAAGCGGCTTTAGGACTGCCTTACACCTGCCGTCCTCTACCGCTGCATTCCCATCTTTCTTCGGAGTCACGCGGCACGGATGATTCTTATCATTAACCGCATATCTATCGCTGTCATACATGGCGATATGCTCCTTCACCGTATAGGTGCCAAAGCCCCGGATATCACATTCCAGCAGCATTTCTTCCTCTCCCCTGTTCACCGCGAACACCGTTACCTCTCCATTGTCCTCGGTAACAACCGCATCCAGATATGGAACATCTGTAAAATCACGGCAGTCATATTTTTCTGATTCCGTTAACGTCAGCAGGGCATTCCCCCGGCCATAATGAGATGCGTGGGAGTATGGATAGAAGATCGTCTGCCGCCATACCGCGCCGCCCGTTTCTGTCATGATCGGCGCAATTACATTGACCAGCTGCGCCAGACATGCCATTTTTACCCGGTCCGCATGTTTCAAAAGTGTAATCAGCATGGACCCAACCACCAGCGCGTCCTCCATATTATAGACATCGGCTAAAAGATCAGGGGCCATTGTCCATATATCGCTCTTCTTTCCTTTGGAATGATACCACACATTCCACTCGTCAAAAGAAAGCATGAGCTTCTTCTTCGACTTCTTTACCGCGCCCATGGCGTCACATAAAGAAACCACATCCGAGATGTACCGATCCATATCCAGGGTCTTGGCCAGAAAGTTAGCCGTATCCCCTGCCTGATTTGCGTAATAAGTATGCAGGGAAATGTAATCGACCTGTTCATAACAGCATTCGAGTGTTGAAAGTTCCCATTTCCCAAACGTCGGCATTCCCCGGTTAGAGGAACCGCAGGCCACCAGCTCAATATCCGGATCCACCACCTTCATTGCTCTCGCTGCTTCGCACGCAAGACGTCCGTACTCTTCCGCCGTTTTGTGACCCATCTGCCATGGCCCGTCCATCTCATTGCCAAGACACCAGGTTTTGAATTTATGCGGCCTCATGACCCCGTGTTTCTTCCGAAGATCGCTGTAATAGGAACCGGCTTCATGATTGCAGTATTCCACCAAATTCCTTGCGGCGTCCACACCTCTCGTTCCAAGATTTACGGCCATGACGACCTCAGTACCCACTTTCTTCGCCCATGACGCAAACTCATTGATCCCTACCGCATTGGTTTCAACAGATTTCCAGGCCAATTCAAGACGTCTTGGTCTGGCGCTTACCGGTCCCACGCCGTCCTCCCAATTATAAGCAGACACAAAATTACCGCCCGGATAACGAACAACAGGTACATTAAGTTCCTTTACCATTTCCAGAACATCGTTTCGAAAGCCTTCTTCGTCGGCTGTTGCGTGCCCCGGCTCATAAATGCCTCCGTAGACCGCCCGCCCCATATGTTCGATAAACGATCCATAGATCCGATCGTCAATCTTTCCTATCCGATAATCTTTCTCAGCAATAATCTTTGCTTTGCGCATCGTAATCTCCTTTCTGTCCAATAATCCATTCCCCTCAACAGACGTTTTTTTAACCAGAAAATTGTTTTCTTAAAACATTTTCATATCTTGATTATAGTTTCCTGCGTGGGAAAAGTCAAGTGACAATTTCATCTTTATGCAATACAACTAGATGTGCAACTGTTTTCCTGTATGATTTTCCTAATTTTATTTGAAATATTTTCCATTTATTCCTTTTGTTTTCCTATTTTTTAGGAATTATCAGAATCAAACACGGTTTTTCCACCTCATGCCAAACAAAATAAATCTATTATTCTTGACAATATCCTCTCTCTCCCGATATAATTTAGAAAACCAGATTTTTGTATTTTTATGAGGGCAAATACATGACAATTAAGGAAATCGCCGAACTGGCAGGCGTTTCGATCTCTACTGTTTCAAAGATCGTGAATAACAAGGACCAGTACATCAATCCGGCTACCCGCGAGCGGGTGCTTAAGATCGTTAAGGAGTACAACTATACGCCGTACGGCATGGTGAAGAATCTTTCCACCTCCCGCACATTTCTTCTGGGGGTGCTGATGAACAAGGCGCCTTCCTCGGTCCGCATGATCAACGGGATCATGCAGACTGCCCAGGCTCATGGTTACAGCATCCTGCTGCTGGACAGCGACGGGAATATGCAGCAGGAACTCAAGCATATTACCACTCTCTGCAAGAACCGGGTCGACGGCGTGATCTGGCTGCCGGCAGGCGAGGAAAGCGGGCAGCAGTCCCACTACTTTGCCGAACAGGGGATCCCGGTCTGCACGATCGACAGTTTTCTGTCCGAGCCCTCCTATTCTATTGATTTTGCCGAACTCAGTTACGCTATGACCCAGAGTCTCGTCGATCGCCGGCACACGAAGATCGCCTGCCTCTTTGACACGGACAGCCGGCGGTTTCCGGCTATGCTGGAAGGCTACAAGCGCTGCCTGTTCGACAATCAGATCACGTTTGACCGCAGTCTGCAGCTTGCCTCCGGCGACAGCGGCAGCTTCCGTCAGCTGCTGGAAAGCGGCGCCACCGGCGTCATCTGCTCCCATCTGCCGGACGCTCTTTCCGTCTGCCGGGAATTGAAAACGCTGCATTACGATATTCCGGATGATTTTTCGATCGTCAGCTTAAAGGACGATCCGGATGACCTCTGCTCTATGCCCCGCATCTCCGGGCCGCTCATCCCCTACTATGAATTCGGCTCCTATGTATGCGGACGACTGGTTTCGATTCTTGAGGATACCGGCGCGCCGGCAGAGTCGGAGGAATATCTGTTTAAGCCCACTACTGAAATGGATGGCACAGACAGCATCGACAGCCCGCCGTTTCTGCGGGCCAAGAAGATCGTGGTCGTCGGAAGTATCAATACGGATTTTACCTTCTCCGTAGAACACATTCCCCAAAGCGGCAAGACCATCACGATCCAGAGCGCTGTCACCACTCCCGGCGGCAAGGGCGTCAACCAGGCCATAGGCGCCGCCCGGCTGGGCCGGCAGGTATCCCTGATGGGCGAGATCGGCAACGACGTTTACTCTTCCTACATCATGCGCAGGCTGGAGGATGAGCATGTGGCTACCCATGGCATCCACAAAGATATGAACCAGCCTACCGGAACTGCCTATATTTATATCGAGAAAAATGGCGAGGGCGCCATCACGATTCTGCCGGGCGCCAATGCCAGACTGCTGCCGGAGAAGATCCGAAGCCAGCAGTTTCTGTTCGAAAAAGCCGGATACTGCCTGATATCCACCGAAATTCCGATGCAGTCTGCCGCAGAGGCGGCCCGCACCGCAAGGCAATACGGCGTGAAGACCATCGTTAAACCGGCTACCGCGAAAAGCCTGCCGGACGAACTGTACGCCAATACCGATATTCTGGTTCCCAACCGCCGCGAGGCGGCAGTCCTCTGCCCCGGCTGTGAAACGCCGGAAGCGCAGGCCGACGAACTGCTGCGCAGAGGTGCGGGCACCGTCATCATTACACTGGGCGATAAGGGATGCTACCTGCGTTCTCCGGAGCTGAGCCGGTATTTTCCGGCGGTCGACACCGTCCCGGTCGATACCACAGGCGGCGCGGACGCGTTTATCTCAGCGCTGGCGTCCTTCCTGATCGAAGGTTGCAGCCTGGAAAGAGCCATCCGCATCGCCGCCTACGCGGCCGGTTTCTGCATAGCCAGACAGGGCGTCGTCGCGGCGCTGATCGACAGGAATACACTGGAATCTTATATTCGGAAAATGGAACCGGAACTGCTGGAATAGCAGAGATAAGCAGGCCGCCGGCGACAGCGCGGCGAAATGGAGATCAACATGAAACAGTTACATACAAAATTTTCGGAACAGATCGATCCGCGGCGGGTTCTCCCAGAATATCCGCGGCCCATGCTGGAGCGCGGGTCGTATTATAATCTGAACGGGCTGTGGGAATACGCTGTCTCTGATGGCGGCGGGGGTTCAACAGAGTATGACGGACAGATTCTGGTACCGTTCTCCCCGGAATGCGCGCTCTCCGGCGTAAACCGGAAGATTCTTCCCGAAGAGGTACTCTGGTACCGCAGGGAACTGCCGGCCGTCCCGCTGCAGGATGGCGAACATCTCCTGCTGCATTTCGGCGCTGTCGACCAGCATGCATGGGTCTATGTAAATGGTACCCCGGTCGGGGAACATCACGGCGGATATCTGCCGTTTACCTGCGATATCGCGGAGGCCCTGCACCGTCGCTCGAACTCCGATGCCGATATCCTCACTGTCAAAGTCGTTGATCTGACTGACACTTCCTACCACAGCCGCGGTAAGCAGAAGCTGGAGCCTTCCGGCATGTATTATACCGCCCAGAGCGGCATCTGGCAGACTGTGTGGATGGAAGTTGTTCCGGAAAATCATATCGGGCGGATCGCATTCCGGCCGGATTATGACGATTCTAAGATTCGGATAAAGCTGTATAGTGAAACCGACGAAGAGGTTACATATACGATCTGCACACCCCTCATTGACACCGACAGGCCAAGCAATCCCGAAGACGTGCCGCTGGCAGCCACTGCTGCCTCCAATAGGCCGCAGATCCTTCTGACCGGCAAGGCGGTTACCAATCACGCATTTTCGGTTTCCCTGCCTGATTTCAAGGCCTGGAGCCCGGAAGAGCCCTATCTCTATTACGTGACCTTCGAGACCTCCCGCGACCGCGTACAAAGCTATTTCGCCATGCGGAAATGCGATCTTCAGAGCGGGGCGGACGGCGTCCCGCGGATCTATCTGAACAACCGCCCTTATTTCCAGACCGGGCTTCTGGATCAGGGATATTACCCGGAGAGTCTTTACACGCCGCCCACGGACGAAGCCATGACTGCGGACCTTCTCTCCGCCAAAGCGTTGGGCTTTAATATGCTGCGCAAGCACGCCAAGATCGAGCCCGATCGGTTCTACTACCACTGCGACCGGCTGGGCATGCTGGTGTGGCAGGATATGGTCAACGGCGGCAGTTCTTATAAGGACTGGTACGTGACCTATCTGGCTACGGCCATGAACCAGCTGCATATCCGCCCCGGCGACCGTTTCCGCCGCCTGCTCTCCCGCCGGGAGAAAGCCGGGCGCGACGAATTCACCGCCGAAGTCCGCGACACTGTCCGGACGCTTGGCAGCCATCCCTCCATCGTGGTCTGGGTGCCCTTCAACGAAGGCTGGGGACAGTTTGACACTCTGAAAATATGCTCCCTTATCAAAAAAATGGACCCCGGCCGCCTCGTCGACCACGCCAGCGGCTGGTTCGATCTGGGAGGCGGCGACATCCAGAGCATTCACTACTATTTCTTCCGTTACCGATTCAAGCCGGAGCGGCGGCGCGCCATGGCGCTGACCGAATACGGTGGCTATTCCTGGTCCGTTCCCGGCCACTGCACCCACGACGAGGAGTACGGCTACCAGAAATACTCCGACTCCGCGTCGCTGACAGCGGCGTTTCAGCGGTTGATCACAGATACGATCCTGCTGTCCGTCCGGGAAGGCCTGGCCGCGGCCATTTACACGCAGCTTACGGACATCGAGAGCGAGACCAACGGGCTTTATACCTACGACCGGCAGATCTGCAAGATGGATGCGGAAGCCGTGCGGGAATGCAACCGGCTGATGAAGGAGGCCGGTGCATATTCTCCGTGATATTCCGCTTACTGCGCCACCCCCGATACAATCCGATAGTCACCGGAACCCTGCACGCTTAGAAATACAAACAAGGCATCACTGGTGCCTTTCTTGCACAGAAATATTAACAAGACATTACTAGCGCCCTGTTTGTACTGAAAATCAAAAATGGACTGGCATACAGATTCTCAGCTGTCTGTACCAGTCCATACTTTTGTCATAAATTTCCCTCGAAAAATCAGCGATTCGCCTGCAGATACTCCCTCCGCACGCTCTCCGTATTCGTCAGATACACCATCGACGCATAGCTGATATCGAATTCCAGCACATCTCCGACATGGATCCGGTCTTTCACCGCTTCCACATCCAGGATCGTATGATCCGAAGACGCGCCGATCACCTCTACGCCTTTCATCCGCGGGCGGATGTCCGTGTAATTTCCGTAATCCACCAGCCCCATCGCCGCCAGGGCACGGCGGCGGATTCCCCGATCCTCATACTGCCGCGTCCTTCCGAAAGCGTCCGCCGCCAGCTCTCCCACCGGATAGCTGGGCTTATCCTTCACCTCGACCACCTCCGCTTTCAGCGTGAATACGTCCTTGTACGTAAAATCCATCGCGCAGCCAAGAAAATCGCCAAGAAGCATGCTTTCTCCCAGCCGCAGCAGATTCACGCCGACCGGCATCGTACCGTCTAAAACCATATGAAGAGAAGAAGACGCGCCTCCGCACACATGCGAAAGCTTCCGTCCGACCGCCGCCTCGACCCGCGCGGTGATCTCAAGAAGCTCCCGCATCTTCTCCGGCGTCGCCTCCACGGAACCGAAGCAGGTCAGATTCGTGCCGATGCCGGCCAGTTCCAGATGAGACAGATTCCGCTCCACTTCCACCGCCGTGTCGATCAGCTCCTGCCGGTTCCAGAAGCCCTCACGCAGGTCGCCCAGATCCGCCATGAGGATCACCTTGTGACGCCTAGCTGCGTTATTTCCACCCCTCCCCGGCATAGTCATCTCCGCCCTAATCTTCCCAAGCATAGTCTTCTCCGGCATACCCTTCTCTGACACAATCCCCCCCGGCCAAACGGATTCCGCAGCTTCTACCCTCTCAGTTTTCGATTTTCTATCTTCTCTTTCTGAGAATACCGCATCCAGTCGCCTCAGCACCTCCGGTTCGCTCTGCAGGCTGATATCCACGATCTCCGCCACCTCGTCAAGCTCAGAAAGCATCGGAACCCGTAGAAGCATAAGCGGGCTCTGAATCTCCGCCTCCTTAAGCCTCTTAAGCTGCTCGATCCGGGATGAAGCCAGATATGGACAGCCGCACCGTTCATATATCCGCGCGATCTCCGGCCAGGCCGTAAAGCCTTTGACCACGCCGGCCACCTGAATTCCCGATGCGGCGCATCGAGCCATGATCTCCCGCAGGTTGTGTTCCAGTTTCCCAAGATCGATCTCCAGAACCGGGTATCTGTTTTCCGTCATTGTCAGAATCCTCTGTTTCTCATTTTACAGTTATTCATCCCGCCGTATACGGCATCCAAACCTTATTCGTCCAGCACCTTATAATACGGACAGATATCCTCATAATGCCCGTCCTTCATGCGGAATCCCTTCGGGATCGTTCCAAGCTGGATAAATCCCAGCCTCTCATACAGATGGCGTGCATGGGTATTCGTCGCTACCACCGCGTTAAACTGCAGGATACTAAAACCGCAGTTCTTACCTTGCGCAAGGCAGTCCGCCACCAGCTTCTCTCCGATATGCAGTCCACGCAGGTCGCGCCTCACCGCGTAGCTGGCGTTACAAATGTGACCACATCGCCCCACATTGTTAGGATGCAGGATATAAAGTCCACAGATTTCTCCTCTTTCATTTTCGGCCACACCGCAGTATGTCTGTTCCTCGAAGAAGGCCTCACCGCTTTCCGCGTCCAGACATTCCTCCTGCGGAAACGCCACACCGTCTTCCACCACCTGATTCCAGATACAGATCATCGCAGGGATGTCCTTTTTCATATAGCCTCTGACCGATATGTTCATAGCTGCATTCTCCTGATTTGCTCTATTTTCGCCTTGCTTTTGCGGTAAAATGCGGCACGACAACTTTCAGCACCTCAACCGCTGACGCCATCCTGCCGTCCATTTCAAAATCACGGCCTGTCTGATTTTTCATCAAAAGTTTTAGCCCCCGAACTTTCTCCTGTTCGTCCTCAACGATCTCTGCCATCCCCCATCCGATGACGGACGCATAGGTCAGACCATATCTGCATGGAATATCTCCGCCGGGCACAAGCTCCGTATCACATTCCAGTTCAATGCAGACTTTCGGATTCTGCCTGATCCGGTCCAGCTTATGCCCGTCCTTCGCGCTGTGCATATAGAAAATCAAACTTCCGCCAGCCGTCTCGTATCCATAATTGAGCGGCACGATATACGGATACCCATCGTCGTCCATAAGACCCAGATGCAGAATCTTCGCTCCTTCCACAATATCTAGAACCTGGTCCATGCCTGTAATTTCACGATCTTTTCTTCTCATATGTCAACGCCTTTCCGTTCCAGCAGACTGGCCGCCAATTTGAGCAGACGCCCTCTTCTTTCAACATTGGGATTCCTGCAGCATCGAAATCTCCGCAGCATCGGGGTCTTCAACATCCCCTCTGGAATCCAAAGCCTCCATTCAGTCATCGACCGCCGCCTTCTGGCTGTTGATCGCCCCAGACCATATAGCCGCTGGAATACAGATTTCCCGTTGAGCAGCACCCTTTCTCCGTCGATCCGCACCTCTCGCATTCCGAAATAGAAGTAGTATGATATACAGAAATCGGATGTCACAAAAACAACCGCATAGCCGGCCTATATTTCTAATTCAATAAACTTTCCAGTTTCTTCCGCAATTCCGGTATATCATCTGCCAGCGTATTCCAAACGATTTCCAAATCAACTCGCTCATAATCGTGGGCATATAAATTTCTCATTGCTCTGATTGCATTCCAGGGGATATCTCTTTCTGATTCCTTTATATCCTCAGACAAGCGGTTTACTAGTTCCCCTATCTGAATAATGCATATATTACAGGCATATTGAAACGAAATATATCCTCACTCCTCATACAGGATAACTCCCTCCCGCATAATCTCAGCAAGAAACTGCTTATCTTCAATCTCCGTCGTCACAACATCAACATGACATTGGAGGGCCTGCTCAAGCTCACGAATAAACATAAAGTACTGGATCAGACTTTTCAGTTTTCCCTTTTCAATAAATAAATCAACGTCGCTGTCATCCCCGGCTTCTCCCCTCGCATAAGAACCAAATAAACCCATGCGGCGTATTCCATACGATTTTGCGATAGGATTTGCCTTATACTTTATCTCGTTAATCGTATAGCACATAACAACCCCTCCTCGTTTCCATTTTCCAAAAAGAAAGCCGCGGTACCTTCACGGTGATGTTATTCTCAATGTGAAAAACGTATCCGCTTAAATGCAAAACGCAGCATAGAGCGGAACCGTCTTTTTCCCGTCGTCAAAACCAAAGTTTCTCGCAGAGAGCTTGATGGCGTAAGCGGGCTTATAGGCGTCCATATAGACCTTCAGGCTCTTAGCCTTTGTATTGTCGGCAGACTTAACCTCAATGGGGATAAGCCGGCCTTCCCGCTGGATAATAAAATCAATCTCCGCCCCTCTCTCGGACTCCCAATAGTAGGTCTGGTATCCGTTAATGGAAAGCTGCACATTCACATAATTTTCAGCGAGACCGCCTTTGAAGTCGTTCATTTCTTCCACCATATAAAGGATATCGTTTGCATCCAGGTTCTTCTTGGCGGCAAGCAGCCCCAGATCAGAAACATAAATCTTAAAAGCATCGATGTCACGGTAATTTTCCAATGGCTTCTTCACCTGCTCCACCTTGAACACCTGCGACACGATTCCCGACAGACAAAGCCATTCGATGGCGTTCTCGAATTCGGAAGCCCTTCCGCCTTTCTTGATCAGCTTATATTGGAAACGGGTATTTTTCTTTGAAAGCTGCACGGTAATATTATCGTAGGCGAGCCGCGTTTTCTTGATCTCATTTCCATTATTGTACTTGCTCATATCGTTAAGATAGCCTGTCAGAATGGTGTCCTGCGTATGACGTACAAGAATATAATCCTTCGTCTGGGCAAATTGCAAAACGCATTCCGGCATACCGCCTACCACAAGATACTGACGGTAAAGCTGCATGGCCGCATCGTGCAAAGCGGAAGGCATGGGCGTATCTGTCTGAAAGCAGCTTTTGATCTGTTCGGCCAAAGCATCCTCGCCCAGAGCGAGCAGGAATTCCTCCATGTCCATCGGATAGAGCGTTTTCATATCCACTTTTCCCACCGGGAATGAAAAGCTTGTCCTGTTGACCGCAACGCCCAAAAGACTTCCTGCGGCAATAATATGATAATCCGGAGCGTCCTCGCAGAAATATTTAAGTGAGGTCAGAGCCCGTTCGCAAAGCTGCACCTCGTCGAAGATGATCAGCGTCTTTTCCCTGACGATCGTCTGTCCCGCTATATGCGACAAAATGGGAATCAGATAGTCCGGACTTACGTTCTCCGCAAACGTTTCAGAGAGCTTCGGATTGGTCTCAAAATTAAAATACGCCACATTTTCGTAGTTAGTGCGGCCGAACTCCAAAAGAGAATACGTCTTTCCGACCTGTCTTGCACCCTGTAAAATTAACGGTTTGCGGTGTTCACTCTCTTTCCATTCCTTTAGAAAAAGCATGATCTTCCGGTACATACGCGATCCCCCTAAGCTGAAACTTTTAGAATTATACCAAATATACCAAATATTCATGTAAAAATCAATGTAATTTTCTTTGAAATTTACATTAAAACGCGCGAATATACCGTGTATCATCCCGCATATGTCTGCTGCTGGCCTTTTTCATCCGTTATGATACTCTTTCTTTAATTTCTGACGAATAATCAGCTTTATGATAACAGCCGCGATCAAAACGACAGCCGTCACGATGCCATACAATAAAATACTTGTGTACCACGGCGCGGACTGCATAGCATACAGATCGGGATGTGCCTTAAACTCCCAGAATACATATATTCCATGCCCGATAAAAACTCCAACGAACGCGCCTATGATTATATTTAGGATCCGGTTAAGTTTTTTCAGCAAAATAGCAGCTCCTCTGATCTTCAGTTTTTTGCTCTCCACAAATTCTCCCAGAATTGGAAGCTATTCATTGATCCATACGTCGGCTTCATCTCTGGCCGGCGGCTCGAACATCGCTTCGAACTTTGCGGCAAGAGCGCTGTCAACGATGTAGGCCGTCGTTTCGCCCGCCGTGACGGCCTGATTTCTTTGATTTATGCGCGACCGCCAGACCTCGTCGCTGATATCGAGATAATGCAGTTCGCATTCTATATTCCGGCTTCGGTAAAACGCTTTTGCCTCGTCTCTTCCTTCCTTTGTCCAAAAGCCCCAGTCCAGGATCACATCGGCACCGGCCCGGATCACCTCTAACGATTTCTCAAACAGATAACGACGCACATTGGCTGCGTATTCGTCATGCTTTTCTCCCGCGTATAACCCAAATACCGCAAGCATGATTTCGTCCACCGACAGAATAACCGCCTGATGAGCCGACTGTAACTGTTCGGCGTATGTAGTTTTGCCGCTGCAGAGTTTTCCGCAGATGAGAAAGACTTTTGCCATAGCATTTGATCTCCATAATACTTTCTTTTCATGATAAATACCTTCACGATTCATTTAGGCGTCTCTGCGACCGTGACCTGGCTTACTTTATTATTTTCAAAGCAATTTCTTTAGCAACACTACTTGAAATCTGCGACCCTTGTAGACTGTCATTGAGATATATAGCAAAGTACTCTCTTTGCTGTTCTATTTCTGTAAAACCTATAAACCACGCTTCTCCATTCGCGCTAGAACCAGTCTTTCCATATATTTTTCCCTCTTTATTATCTTGAATCAGCATAATTTTTTTTAGTGTTTCGACATCCTCCGTGTCATAAAATGTTTTACCTTCAAATATTTTTGTTAAAACCTCTATCTGTTCATAAGGCGAAATTTTCAAAGATGAACCCAGCCAAAACCCGTTTAATTCTTTATAAGGATTTATCATACTACCTTCCCATTCAGATACATCACAATTGCCATATTTCAACTCACTTAACTCTTTTTTGACTTCTTCTTTTCCTACACCATTTATAATCTGATAGAAATACCAAATACAAGACGTTTGGAATGCCTTTTGCAAAGATAAATTTTCGTTCCATTCCGGATCTGGATATTGGGTTCCATTATAACTCATAGTCGAGGTCTCATCTTTTACAATATTGTTGTGCAATCCTATTAATGCAGAAATAATTTTAAAAGTTGAATATGGAGATACTTCTTGCTCTGCCATATCTTTATTATACAGAAAATACTTGTTTTCTAATGGTCTGTACAAAACTGCACAGCCATTTATGCCATTAAAAGCATCTCTTAAATCAAGCATTTCCTCCCTTGTATTCTCACTCTCTTTTTTCTCTGTTATATCATCTGTTTCTGATTGCTCCCACTGATTTATTTCAATCTGTTCTACTTTTTTTGTCTCAACTTGCTCTGCTCTTTTAGCTTTAACTTGCTCTATTCTTTCTCGTCCTAACGAACACCCGCGTAACAATATCAAGCATGCTGCCGACATGCAGATAATCTTCAAAAATCTCAACGCACTCTTCCCTGTAACTGTTATTTCAGGTTTTCCGCAAGTCATTTTCAAAAAACGTTGGCATTTTTGCATTTTATCAAAAATACCAACGTTAAATGCATGTCATCGGGTTTATAACCTCACCGCTTCTCCCATATAAGGGTGAGATCTTTCATACTCAGCAGCCTCCCGACTGATTTCCTCAGGTTTTTTAGAATCAAAATATTCTCTTTGCCATTGCGTATAATCAAATCGCTCCCTTATGATGACTGATATAAATTGTTCTGCTTCAACAACTCCCAAATGATCCGTCAAACATTTCATTCCCTTACTCATAATCTCTACTGTGCTTGCCGTCATCTTAGCCCTCCTCTATCTCTACTACAAACTCAATTGGTGTAACCATTTTAATTTCTTTTGATTGATATTTTAATAACCGCTTTTCTTTCATCTCCTATATATCCAAATGCATTTTTGTCAATAAAATCTAAAATTGTATCCCTCCGCATAGGAAACGGATTGCTCCCACATTCATACCTAAGCATATAAGACGTGATTAACTCCAGCTTTTTTCTTTGATCATATCCTGGATATATATTTTAGCCTGTGCTTCCATCGCTATTCTCATCTGCGATTGATCATCATATGGCCTATTATAGCAACACATATCCAGATAGATTCTAATCATCCAGAGCTCCCCCCATTATTGCTCTAATTGTTTTTATTATACTGTATTGACACAGGAATGTCAAATTAACTACTTTTCACAAACGCTCCAAATATCTTCCTGCTGTTCTCATCCGTCCGGTAGGAAAACTCCGGATGCCACTGCACAGCCCAAAGGAAGCGTTTTTCCGGGCAGTAAATGCCCTCAATCATACCGTCATCCGCCTTCGCCATTACTCTCAAACCGGGAGCCAGCCGTTTTATTCCCTGATGATGATAACTGTTGACGCCCAGCCTGTCCATGCCAAGCAGCGCATGCAGCGGTGTGCCTCTTTCGATCTGCACCTCATGCGCGATCTTGTCATAGGGCGGCGTCTGGTGATGTTCGATACCGGATGGATGCTGCGTCGGGATATCCTGATACAGCGTTCCGCCCATCGCCGCGTTGATCAGCTGAATCCCGCGGCAGATCCCAAGCGCCGGCTTATCTGCGGAAAGCACCTTCTTCAGCAGCTTCTCCTCCATCCGGTCCCGCTGCGGGCATAGTTCCCCGCAAACCGGAAACGTCTCTTCGCCGTATACCTCCGGCGACACGTCATGGCCGCCGGTGAACAGGAAACCGTCCATCTGCTCCACGATCTGCCCGATTTCCTGGTCGTCGTCCGTCAGTGAAAGCATGACCGGTATGCCGCCGGCCAGGCGGACGCCATCCATATAGCCGGGAAGCATCCACAGGCTCTCTCTTCCGATATCCACCAGAGGAATCAGCCCGATTAGCGGTTTTTTGCATGAATTTGCGTTCATGAATATCCTTCCCTTCGTAATATGGACATGATGTTCTCTTATTTCCGCCAGTCCTTTCTCAGCGGCGGTTCAGAACAACTTCTTCGTATTTCTGAATTCCCGCAACCAGCCTTGAAAGCCCATCCTCCAGCACCGTGCGCGGACAGGCTGCATTCATGCGGATAAACTGCTCCCCACAGCGGCCGTACTGCGATCCGCTCGAAACGATCAGTCCTGTCGTATCCCGAATAAATCGTACAAGTTCATCGGCTGAACCTTCGATCCTGCTGCAGTCGATCCAGATCAGATACGTCGCCTGCGAGGGAACGATATGCAGCTTCGGATTCTTTTTTTGAATGTAGTCCGCCGCGATTTCTTTATTCTGAAACAGATACGCGCGGAGTTCATCAAGCCAGGGCGCGCCTTTTGTGAAGGCGGCGACGGCGGCCTCGACCGCAAAGGAGTTCGGCTCGGCCACCTCGTCGGTGTTCAGTCCGCGCCAGACCTTATGGCGAAGTACCGGGTTCGGCACCGCCACCGCAGCCGTCTGTAATCCTGCCATATTAAACTCCTTGGTCGGCGCGATGCAGGTGATGCTGTTCTCCCGGCATTCATCGGAAACGCTCGCAAAGGGAATATACTCGGTTCCGGGCGCGGTCAGATCGCAGTGTATTTCATCGGAAAGCACCACGACATGGTGTTTTCTGCAGAGCGACCCAATTTTTGCAAGCGTTTCTCTGTCCCATATTTTACCGACGGGGTTATGCGGATTGCACAGGATCATAAGCGCTGTCTGCGGATCGGCCAGCTTCCGTTCCAAATCCTCAAAATCAATTTTATATCCGCCATCTTTGTAGATTAGTTCGCTTTCCAGCACCTGCCGCCCGTTGTTCAGTATCGAATTGAAAAAAATATTATAGACGGGCGTCTGTATCAGAACCTTTTCGGCGGGCGTCGTCAGCTTCCGGACAACGCTTGAAATAGCGGGAACCACGCCTGTACAAAAAATCAGCCAGTCGTGCTCGATAACAAAATGATGCCGGTTCTGCCACCAGTCTCTGTACGCCGCATACCACGATTCGGGGACAACGGAATAACCGAACACGCCGTGTTCCGCCCTCTCTTTGATCGCGGACAGGATTTCCGGCGCAGTCTGAAAATCCATATCTGCTACCCACATGGGCAGCTCGCCGTCCGATACGTTCCACTTTAAGGAATTTGAATTTCTCCGGTCTGTGACCGAATCAAAATCGTATTTCATGTCTGCCTCCCTGCCCCCCGTTTACTGAATCTCTGCATACCGGTATTTTTACACACTCACCTGAACAGGCATCGGTTCGGTCTGCCTGCAGATCACATTGGTCTTCGACGGATCGACCTTGTCACGCTCTATGGTCAGGTTTTCTATGTAGTCCGCACGGATGGTTCCTCCCGACGGGTTCAGCACGCTGTCGATTTTCCCGATGATGTCCGCATTGACGGTGGAATACTCAAAGGCAAGGGTTGTGTTCAGGAGCTTGCAGTTTTTCATCACGAGATTATCAATATAACACATCCCCTGCAGGCTTTCGACGGTGCAGTTGATAAGCGTAAGGTTTTTGGCATTCCAGCCCAGATATTCGCCGGAAATAAAGGAATCATACACCGTTACATTTTCGCTGTTCCAAAAAGCGTCCTTGGAGAGCAGATGCGAGTTATGGATCTCTACATTCCTGGCGCCGTCGAACGAGTAATTCCCGTATAATGTAAGGCCGGTGATCTTCATGCTGCTGCTGTTCATGGCAAAATAGTCGCCCTTTGCGGTAACCTGATCCAGGATCACACCATCGCAGCTCCACAGGGTTTCCGCCGCGTTGGGAAAGGATACATTTTTCAGGGTCACATCCTCGCACCGGCGGAAGTTTTTCGGCGCCTCGATGGCGCTGTCCTCTACACGGATGTGCTTTGTGTACCATACGCCAGCGCGCCCCATCTCAAACCAGGTACAGTTTTTCACCGTAATGTTCTGACAATACCAGAGCGGGTACTTCCATTTGAACATACTTCCAGACAGTTCAATGTCATGGCTTTCCTTGAGCGGGGATTCTCCGTCGTCGAAGATCGTATCGATCACACGTAAGTATTCGCTGCCGAACAATGCGCGTTCTCCGGTTAAATATCCTTGCCTGATTTCTTTTTTGATTTCCATGTTACATTTCTCCTTACTCTATTTCTATTTTGAAGGCATAGGCCAATTTCGTAATTTTCTCTGTGGCAGCAGGCCGATAGTCTGACTGACCAAAAACGGCACTCCACATGAACCATAAGCTTCCTGGTGTCCTATTATAGCGCCATCTCATAAAAATAGCAAATATCTATGTTGAATGAGACTCTATACGCACCTCCAGCCCAGCAGTCCGACCAGATACCATTCCCGATCCACGCCCATCTCCACGCGGGCGAGGAAGGGGAGCCCCAACGGAGACTCCCCGACCCACGAGATTATCACAGAATTAGAGCCTCCGCTCATTCTTTATCATATCCTTCCAAAAAGGTATGCCTCTCTCCATTTTGCTTATAGGCAACCACCGTGTCCAGATTCACATTTTCCACGCTCTTAAATATGTTGCCTTCTACAAATGGATTGCTCTGCTTTAACGTTCGGATCAGTTCTTTTATCTCCACCCTCTTGGAACGGTTTTCCTCATTATTGCAGGTGCTGCAGGTATCGGTAAACTTGCAGGCGCACTGTAAAAAATGGAGTCCGTTGTAATCTCGCCACGCCTTGATATCTTCTTCCCTGACCAGGTACAAAGGACGTATCAGTTCCATGCCCTCAAAATTGGTACTGTGCAGCTTCGGCATCATGGTCTGTATCTGCGCGCCGTAAAGCATACCCATGAGAATGGTTTCGATCACATCATCATAGTGATGTCCCAGCGCAATCTTATTGCATCCCAGCTCCTTCGCAAAATGATACAGATGCCCCCGCCTCATTCTGGCACACAAATAGCATGGGGATTTTTCCACATGATAGACCGAGTCAAAAATATCCGATTCGAAAATAGTAATCGGTATATTCAGATTCCGTGCATTCTCTTCGATTAACCTGCGGTTTGCCGAGCTGTACCCGGGATCCATCACGAGGAACTTTACCTCAAAGTCAAATTTATTATGCAGCTTCAGTTCCTGAAAGCATTTCGCCATTAGCATGGAATCTTTTCCGCCGGAAATGCATACCGCTATCGCATCTCCCGGCTTTACCAGTTCATAGGCCGTAATCGCTTTTGTAAACTTAGACCAGATCGTTTTTTTGAATTTTTTACGCAGGCTCTGCTCCGCATCCTTTGCCATATCCTGCTTCTGCGGTTCACGCATCCTGTCCATAAGCCACGCAATATATCCGCCGTCAAGGCTTTCCGCATCCAGTCCCTTTTCCCTTAAGTTTTCCGCCACCTCATTACTGACTATGCCTCTGCTGCAGCAGATGATCAGCTTTTTTGAAGCATCTGTTTTCTCGCTGCGTTCGATCTCCTCTGGCTTTATCGCGACAGCCCCCGCTATCGCTCCGTGATCAATCTCTGTCTGGCTGCGGATATCTATTATCTGGTAGGTACTTTCGTCCATCTTTTTCAATTCTTCCACCGAAATACCCATATCAATCCCGCCTCATTTCTTCTCTGCACAAATCTTTTACGACTTCGCCCGCAATGATCAGTCCTGCCACAGACGGCACAAACGCCACGCTGCCCGGAATGTCCCTTCGTTCCGTGCACTTATGTTTTGCTCCGGGCGGACAAATACAGTTTGTCCTGCAGCTGATCGACATATCAGCAAGCGGTCTTATCGGTTTTTCTTCGGAATATACCACCTTTAGCTTCCTTACGCCTCGTTTTTTCAATTCCCTCCGCATGACCTTTGCCAACGGACACATTTTTGTCTTATAGATGTCAGAAACCTTAAACTGGCTGCCGTCCAGTTTATTTCCGGCCCCCATGCAGCTGATAACAGGCACATTTTTCTCCTGGGCCTTCATGACAAGTTCAATTTTGGCAGTAACCGTGTCCACCGCATCGACAATATAATCATACTCCTGAAAAGGAAATTCATCCGCGTTTTCGGGCAGGAAGAAACACTTATGTACGATGACCTGCGCATCCGGATTGATTTCAAGTATCCGGTCTCTCATCACGTCCGCCTTATATTTTCCTACGGTTTTTCGTGTCGCAATGATCTGCCGGTTCAGATTGGTCAGGCAGACCTTATCATCATCGATCAGATCAAACGCCCCGATGCCGCTTCGCACAAGAGCTTCACAGACATATCCTCCTACCCCTCCGATTCCAAAAACTGCGACTCTGGAACCGGCTAATTTCTCCATCGCTTCTTTTCCAAGCAATAATTCTGTTCTTGAAAACTGCGTCAGCATCTGTGCATCTCCTTTTACAGCGAAAACAGCGGATGGTATACACCCGCATGTCATTTTCATTTCCTACCAGACTAATAGGCTTTATTATATATATGAGACAGATTTTTGTCAATTGGATTTTGAATGATTCACTGCTCAAAATTACGAGCAGGACGTCACTGGCGTCCTGCTCGCATGGAAAACTATCCATCACATCAGATTCGTATACCCCATCAGCGCCGCGGACACCTCCCGCTCGCTTCCCTCTACCGGGACCATCATCGTACGGCCCGTCTTCTCGTCCTTCTGCGGTGTCAGGGCTTCATATGCTTCTCCCTTCCGTTCCCTAGGGAACTTCTAATGCACTCAAGTATAGCAGAAACCCCGGTTGCAGTCTACCAGCTGAAACTGGAACTTCCTGCAGCCAATGGTTGCGAAAGGATGAATCAGGTTACGAAGCAATATATTCTCCGGCGATGCCAAACACGCCGTCAGTCAAAGGCCGGTCGGCATCCGGCTTCCGCAGCACGCCGCGGCCGATCAGTTCCGCTGCAACATGACCGGCAAGCTGATTCGAATAGCAGCTTACCCATTGATTGATCTGGCTGTGAAGGTGCACGGGCACGAAGCTCTCAAAATTGCTGCGCACAGCAGCGATCCACTCCGCAAGGAGATCGTCGGCCGTTTCATCATCCATTTCAAATAATGAAACGAACGCTTTGAACTGCTCCGCGGTAAAGTACGGAAAATTAAGCCTGTAGCTATCCCCGGACTTTATCAGCAGATTCTTTTCGATCAGGTGCGCGGCGTCCTCTTCGGAAAGAGCCTCTTTGGATACCACACCGTTTACACTGTTCTGAGGAATACCGTTCGCGCACATCCAGCGAGTCCCTTTGTTGTGGTAAATATCAGGATCAAAATACTTATTGATCCAATAGTAATAGATATGCGACAGAATTTTGTACTCGCTTCCGCTGTCGTCGCCCGCGACGTTGCATCCGGAATCATATTCGGCGCAGGTTTCAGATGCGTCCGCCGTTTCTTCCACGATAAACCAACCGAAGCCGCCATCTTTTCTCGGCGGAAACGGACCATCTTCGATCTTCAGACGGTTATTTTTTACACGGCTGATCCTGCGCCTGAGCATATACGGAACAATCATATAGCCAAGTCTGTCCATCCCGAAATGACTGCCATAAAAATCCATCGCGCGGACCTTATCGGACACCTCTGAAAAAAGACGTTCAAACTGATCCGCGAGCAGATTGACTGTCGATACGGAGACCTTCCCGGTCTGTTTCTTGTCTTTCATACGGAAGATAATGAAACCGGTCACATATTTATTGCCGACCCTGCAGACCGCGTCGCCATATTCAAGACGGGGAAGTTCATCCTCAATATACATCGTGGGAATCCCTGTGCAAATGCTGATCTCCTCTACCGTCAAAGGCTTTTCGTAAGCCGCGAGGCAGATCGCCCGGGCAATCTGTGTGTGAAGATACGCGTCGGTGTTCATATTGCCGTTGCTGGATTTGGTGTTCCAGTTAATTCTCTGATATACCTTATTCATTTTGTCTTCTCCGATCCGATCTCTGATTCTCTGGCGTCCCTCATTCAGGCGCCATTTAATGGTGGTTTCCGGAAGAGAATACTTTTCTGCAAGACTTCGAACCGACAATTCACCGACATAATGGTCTACAAAAATATTTTTATACTCGGAAGCTAACGTATGCAGACAGCGAAACACTGTTTCATACTGTTCCTGAGCGTCGTCCTCATCCACACAAGCATAGTCCGCGATGTCGAAAAGTTCCACATCACCTGACAGAACGATCTGATTTTTATTCCGATGATCGATAAATCGCGCATACCGGTTATGAGCGACCCGCCAGACCCAGGCGTCAAATGATTCGATCTGGTATTTGTTCATTCCGTCAAGAATATGGCAAATGATTTCACCTGCGAGATCCTCGGCATCATAGCGGTTGGATACGCGCCTGCAGCAGAAGCGAAATATCGGCTCGATATACGGAAGAATTTTATTTTCCTCCAAGTTCTTCTCCTCCTTGATTCTATTTGGGACCGCAATCATGATTACGCCCTTATAGTGCGGTGAAATCGATTCGGATAGGTTGTTTTAGGAAAAAATATATCGCTTTTTGATGTTTTTCTCTGTCCGACCGCAGAAGATAAACGAAATCTCTTCATATCCTTCGACAATGGAATATCCCGTTTTGTGCATTTCTTCAATATCTTTCGTGGCAAAATCATGCAGATAACGGCGCACACTGGCTACGTATTCGTCATGCTTTTCTCCCGCGTACAGCCCAAATATCGCGAGCATGATTTCATCCATCGACAGAATGACCGCCCGATGAGCCGTCTGCAGCTGCTTTGCGTATGTACTTTTTCCGCTGCATAATTTCCCGCAGATGAGAAAGACTTTTGCCATCGCTTTTGCTCTCCTTTATTCTAAAGCAACTGCCATATATTTTCCATATCAAATCAGCTGCTTTTCACAAACGCCCCAAATATCTTCCTGCTGTTCTCATCCGTCCGGTAGGAGAACTCCGGATGCCACTGCACAGCCCACAGAAAGCGCCTTTCCGGGCAGTAAACGCTCTCAATTATACCGTCGTCCGCCTTCGCCATTACTTTCAAATCAGGAGCCAGCCGTTTTATTCCCTGATGATGATAGCTGTTGACGCCCAGCCTGTCCATGCCTAACAGCGCATGCAGCGGCGTGCCCCTCTCGATCTGCACCTCGTGCGCGACCTTGTCATAAGGCGGCGTCTGGTGATGTTCGATAGCAGATGGATGCTGCGTCGGGAGATCCTGATACAGCGTTCCGCCCATCGCCGCGTTGATCAGCTGGATCCCTCGGCAGATCCCAAGCGCCGGCTTGTCCGCGGAAAGCACCTCTTTCAGCAGCTTCTCCTCCATCCGGTCCCGCTGCGGACACAGTTCCCCGCAGACCGGAAGCGTCTCCTCGCCATATACCTCCGGCGACACGTCATGACCTCCGGTGAACAGAAAACCGTCCATCTGCTCCGCGATCTGACCGATCTCCCGGTCGTCGTCCGTCAGCGGCAGCATGACCGGTATCCCGCCGGCCAAACGGATGCCTTCCATATAGCCGGGAAGCATCCACAGACTCTCCCTTCCGATATCCACAAGGGGAATCAGGCCGATCAGCGGCTTTCTGCACAAATTTTCGATCATCATTATTCATCCCCCAGCGCCGCCCGACAACGCTTCTTGTAGCAGGCAATCCCGTATTTCAGCACATTCTCGATGCCTTCGTCTTCAAACGCCTCATCGTAGCGCCTCGTCTCGATCTGCGCAAGCGCCGCCTGCGCAGCAGACTCCAGGTCGCCGTCCTCGGCGTATTTCACCTCGATAACGATCCCCAGGCTGCCGTCCTCGGCCTCCACAAGGATGTCGCTGTAACCGTCTCCGGCCTCCCGGTTACTGGTCACGATCCAGTCCGCCTTGTACGCCAGAAGCCCCATCAGGATCCCGTGGTAGAAGTTCTCTTTCCGCACCTTCCTTACCGACGTGTCCCGGATACTGATCGCCCGCCGCAAATAGCCGCCAAAAGATTTCTCCACCCCGGCCGCATCGCCGGCCGCGAACGCGCCGCACAATTTCTTCAGCGATTCCCCGTCGTTCCTCGTCTCTTCCCGGAACAGTTCCAGGATCTGGTCCGTGAAGATCGCGCGGATCTCCCGGTTCGGGATGGTCAACGGTATCCCGTCCTCATCCGCTTTCCCGGCGCTCGTCAGGTATCCGGTCATATAGAGCAGGCTCCACAGGTTCTCTACCGTGGTATACATCTCCCGGTACGTCAGCTCCTGATGGATCCGTTTCTTCACCGTTCCGCCATCTGCCAGCACCTGCAGCTCCCTCCGGGCCGAGCCGGCATCCATCTGCCGCACGAATTCCCGCACCGCGTCGTTGCTGCTGGAATTGGCCCAGAAATTTCTCGGAGTGTCCGACGGATTGAAAAGGAGGTCGTAGATATAATTCACCATATCCCACGGGCAGTATATCTCTTCTTCACCGAACCGATAGCCGTCATACCACTCCTTCGCGCTTTCATAGGCCTCCGTCAGTCCATAATAGTCCATAAGGTTCCGGACTTCCGCGTCCGTAAACCCGAAGCAGTCAGAAAACGCCGAATCCGCCACCGTAAATACCTGCAGATTGTTCATCCCCGTGAAGATACTCTCCTTCGATATCCGCAAACACCCGGTCAGCACAGCCCGCTCCAGGCTGTTGTTCGTCTTAAGCGCCTGCGCGAACATATTGCGGATCAGTCCCACCATCTCGTCGTAATATCCGGCGTAAAACGCCTTCTGCAGAGGCACATCGTACTCGTCGATCAGTAAAACCGTCTTGCGGCCGTAATGTTTCTCCAGAAGACGGCATAGCGTCCACAGACCATCCGTCATCGCCTGCTCCGTCATGCTGTAATGCCGCAGTGCACGGAAGCTGTCCTTATCCTCATCGGTAAGCTTCTCGCTGATCGCCAGAAAGTCCAACCGTTCGGCTGCCCTTGCGATCACACTTCCCATCTGCTCCCTGGCCCTGGTGAAATTGGCTGCGTCCACACTTTTCAGCGATACGAACACCACCGGGTACTTTCCCATGTGCTGCTCGCACAGCTCCCTCTCCCGTGAGATCGCCAGTCCCTCAAAGAGCGACGGATCCGCTCCGATCTCAAAGAAGCATTTTAATGTCGTCATCGCCAGCGTCTTTCCGAACCTCCGCGGCCGCGTGAACAGCGTTACCTTAGCCTGACTGCGCAGAAGTTCCGCGATCAGCCCGGTCTTATCCACATAGTAACACTCATTTTCCCTCAGCTCATCAAAAAATTCCGTCCCGATTGGGAGCAGCTTTTTCTCACGCAACATAATTCCCCGTCCTCCTTCCTGTTCCGATATACCCAGGCGTCTTATGCCCAATACCGCCGGATATGCAGATTCACCCTGCCGTGACCCGGCTGAGCCAGACGGTGCGCAGTCGTTATCCCGTATCCACAAAACTCTGCACTTAGTATATCGGAAATACCTGGAAACCGCAAGGGGATAAATTCACCAAGTTCATACCGTGTTTCTCTCCCGGGAACTCTCCAAAGATAAAATTCAGAAAGAATGAAAAATGGCGGAACCGGCCGCTGATTCTCTCAGCCGCCGGTTCCGCCGCGACGTAATACTTTCTGTCGCGTCGCTTTGTGCGCCAGTGCACACAAAACTCCCAAAACTATCTCTCACATCAGATTCGTATACCCCATCAGCGCCGCGTCCACTTCCTTCGCCACCTCGCGGCCCTCGCGGATGGCCCAGACCACCAGGGACTGGCCGCGGTGCATGTCGCCGGCCGCAAAGACCTTCTCCACGTTAGTCTTATAGCTTCCGGGCGCGGTGTCCACGTTGGTGCGGGCGTTTAACTTCACGCCGAAAGCGTCGGAAACGTATTTCTGGCTGCCCAGGAATCCGGCGGCGATCAGCACCAGATCCGCGGGCACCTCCCGCTCGCTTCCTTCTACCGGGACCATCATCGTGCGGCCCGTCTTCTCGTCCTTCTGCGGCGTCAGGGAGACCAGCACCGCGGCGCAGAGCTGGCCTTCCTTATTCTTCTTAAACTCCTTCACCGTCGTCTGATAGATCCGCGGATCGCCGCCGAACGCGGCGATGGCTTCTTCCTGACCGTAATCGGTCTTTAAGATCCTGGGCCATTCCGGCCAGGAATTGTCCTCGGTCCGCTTCTCCGGGGGCTTCGGCATCATCTCAAGCTGGATCACTGATTTGCAGCCGTGACGGATGGACGTGCCCACACAGTCGTTGCCGGTGTCGCCGCCGCCGATGACGATGACATGCTTTCCTTTGGCGGAAATGTATTTGCCTTCGGTCAGTCTTGTGACAGGCATCGCGGTGTCGGCTGCGGACAGAGATGCGTTTGTGGCGCCGGATATGCCGGTTACGCCGCCCGCCGCACTTCCGTTTCCAGACAGGTTTCCCGCTCCCGAAGCCGCTCCGCCGGCCCGGGGTGTTTCCGCCGCATAAGCCCCCGCGTATGGCCCGGCCGCCGATATCGGCGCTGTCATCCGTGCCTTTTCTGCCTGCGCGGCGGCTTCCGCCGCCTCGGCCGAAAGCTTCGCGTCCCGCTCCGCCAGCAGGCACTTGGTCGTGGATTTTAAGAAATCCACCGCAAAATAGATTCCGTCCGCATCGCGGCCCGGCGCATTAATATCCCTGGGATTGGACGCGCCGCAGGCCAGGATCACGCTGTCGTATTCCTTTAGAAGCTTATCCGCCTTCTGGTTCTTCCCCACGTCCGCGCCGGTGACGAAGGTCACGCCCTCCGCCTCCATGACGGCGATCTTCCGCTCGATGATCTGCTTCTCCAGCTTCATATTCGGGATACCGTACATCAGAAGTCCGCCGACCCGGTCCTCCCGCTCGTAGACCGTCACACTGTGGCCCCGCTTGTTCAGCTGATCCGCGGCCGCCAGGCCCGCGGGACCAGAACCGATCACGGCCACCTTCTTGCCGGTGCGGATCTTCGGCGGCTTCGGACCCGCCAGACCGTCGGCGTAGGCCTTCTCAATGACCGCGAACTCATTTTCCTTGATGCTGACCGGATCGCCGTTTAAGCCGCAGGTACAGGCCGCCTCGCAGGGAGCCGGACAGACCCGGGACGTGAACTCCGGGAAGCTGTTGGTTCGCTTAAGCCGGTTGTAGGCCTGCTTCCAGTTGCCGGTGTAGACCAGGTCGTTCCACTCCGGGATCAGGTTGTTTAACGGGCAGCCGGAGGTCATTCCCTTGATCATCATGCCCGACTGACAGAACGGCACGCCGCATTCCATGCAGCGGGCGCCCTGTCTGCGCTGTTCCGCCTCGCTTAAGGGAGTGTGAAATTCGTTGAAATTCTTTACTCTTGTCTTTGGGCTCATTGCCTTCGCGTTGGCCCTGTCATATTCCAAAAAACCGGTTGGTTTTCCCATTTTTCCTTCTTCCTCCTACTTTCCAAGGTAACGGCGCGTCCGCGCTCCGCTTCCGCCAGGTCCAAAGCCATCACCACGGCCATCCGCGCGGACCTGCCAACTCCTACTTCCTCGTATTGGCGTAGAACGCCTCGATCTGCGCCTGCTCGCTGGACAGCCCCTTCTCTTCCATCTGCACGATGGTGTTCATCATGCGGCGGTAGTCATGGGGCAGGATCTTCTTGAATTTCGGAAGATACTCGCCGAAATTCTCCAGGATCTCCTTGCCGCGGGAGGAATTGGTGTATTTCACGTGCTCGTTGATCATGTCCTTCAGTTCCAGCACGTCGTACTTGTTGGTGACCTCCTCCATAGAGACCAGATCCTTATTCAGCCGCTTGTAGAGGTCGTTCTTCTCATCCAGCACGTAGGCGATGCCGCCGCTCATGCCGGCCGCGAAATTCTTGCCGGTCGGTCCAAGGATCACCACGCGGCCGCCGGTCATGTACTCGCAGCCGTGGTCTCCCACGCCTTCCACGACGGCCGTCGCGCCGGAGTTGCGGACGCAGAAGCGCTCGCCGGCGACGCCGTTGATAAACGCCTTGCCGCTGGTGGCGCCGTAGAGGGCCACGTTGCCGATGATGATGTTCTCCTCGGCCTTAAACGGGACGCCGGTAGGCGGATAAACGATCAGCTTACCGCCGGACAGGCCCTTGCCGAAGTAGTCGTTGCTGTCGCCGGACAGCTCCAGCGTCAGCCCCTTTGGGATGAACGCGCCGAAGCTCTGGCCGCCGCTGCCGTTGCAGAGGATCGTGAAGGAGTCCTCCGGCAGTCCGTCCGGATACTGCTTTGTGATCTCCGACCCGAAAATGGTTCCCAGGGTCCGGTTCACGTTGGAGACGTCGATCTGAAGTCCCTTCTTCTGTCCGTCCGCCAGTGCCCGTCCCAGCTTCTTTAAGAAAATGTTCTCGTCGATGGTCTCATTTAACCTGAAATCGAACTGCTGCTTCGCCCTGTAGCCCGCCAGCTTCACATCCGTGTAGGGATTGCCCAGGATGTTGCTCATATCCACGCTGGCCGCCCGCTCGGAAGGCAGATGCTCTTTCTTCTTCAGAAGGTCGGTGCGTCCCACCAGCTCATCGACGGTGCGCACGCCCAGCTTCGCCATATATTCCCGCAGCTCCTGGGCGACGAAATACATGAAATTGATCACATATTCCGGCTTTCCCTTAAAGCGCTTGCGCAGCTCCGGGTTCTGGGTCGCCACGCCCACCGGGCAGGTGTCCAGATTGCAGACGCGCATCATCACGCAGCCCATGGTGACCAGGGGGGCCGTTGCGAAGCCGAATTCCTCCGCGCCCAGCATACAGGCGATGGCCACGTCCCGGCCGGTCATCAGCTTGCCGTCGGTCTCCAGGATCACCTTGTCCCGCAGGCCGTTCATGATCAGCGTCTGGTGCGCCTCCGCGATGCCCAGCTCCCAGGGAAGCCCCGCGTTATAAATGGAGTTGCGGGGCGCCGCGCCTGTGCCGCCGTCGTAGGAGGACACCAGGATCACCTGGGCACCGGCCTTGGCCACGCCGGCCGCTACGGTCCCGACGCCGGCCTCGCTGACCAGCTTGACGGAGATCCGGGCGTCCCGGTTGGAGTTCTTCAGGTCGTAGATCAGCTGCGCCAGATCCTCGATGGAATAAATGTCATGGTGCGGCGGCGGGGAGATCAGGCTGACGCCCGTGGTGGAATGACGGGTCCTGGCGATCCACGGATACACCTTGCCGCCGGGCAGCTGGCCGCCCTCGCCGGGCTTGGCGCCCTGGGCCATCTTGATCTGGATCTCCTTGGCGCTCACCAGGTAGCGGGAGGTGACGCCGAAACGTCCCGAAGCCACCTGCTTGATCGCGGAGCATTTATTGTAATCGTCGGGCTGCGGCACAAGGCGCTCCAGGCTCTCGCCGCCCTCGCCGCTGTTGGACTTGCCGCCGATGCGGTTCATCGCGATGGCCAGGGTCTCATGGGCCTCCTGGGAAATGGAGCCGTAGGACATGGCGCCGGTCTTAAAGCGCTTCACGATGGAATCCACGCTCTCCACCTCGTCGATGGGAACGCCGCCCTTCTCGTCGAATCTGAAATCCAGAAGACTCCGCAGGTTCACCATCTGGCCTTCCTCCGTCAGGGCGCGGCTGTACGCCTTAAACGTCTCGTAACTGCCGGTGCGGGCCGCCTCCTGAAGCAGATGGATCGTCAGAGGATTGTACAGATGCTCTTCCTGCCCGGAGCGCATCTTGTGGCTTCCCACGCTGTCCAGCGTCAGATCCACATCCAGCCCCAGCGGATCGAAGGCCGCCGAGTGGAGCACATCCACGTCGCGGGCGATATCGGCAAGCGAGATGCCGCCCACGCGGCTGACCGTGTTGGTAAAATATTTGTCAATGACCTCCTTCGAGATACCGATGGCCTCGAAGATCTGCGCCCCCTGGTAGGACTGGATCGTGGAGATGCCCATTTTCGAAGCGATCTTCACGATACCGTGGAGCACCGCGGAATTATAGTCGTCCACCGCCGCGTAATAGTCCTTCTTAAGCATTCCGGTCTCGATCAGGTATCCGATGGTCTCGTGGGCCAGGTACGGATTGATCGCGCAGGCGCCGTAGCCCAGAAGCGTCGCGAAATGGTGCACCTCCCTGGGCTCGCCGCTCTCCAGGATCAGCGCCACGCTGGTGCGCTTCTTCGTTGTCACCAGGTGCTGCTGCAGCGCAGACACCGCCAGCAGCGACGGGATCGGCACATGGTTCTCGTCGATGTCCCTATCGGACAGGATAATAATATTGGCGCCGTCCCGGTGCGCCCGGTCCACCTCCAGAAACAGCCGGTCGATGGCCTTGGCCAGGGACGTATTTTTGTAATAGGTGATCGGGATCACTTCCACCTTGAATCCCGGCTTCTTCATGTATTTGATCTTCAGAAGATCCGTTTCGGTCAGGATCGGATTGTTCACCTGAAGGATCTTGCAGTTCTCCGGCTTCTCCTCCAGAAGGTTGCCGTCAGAGCCCACATACACGGTCGTGGAAGTAACGATCTCCTCCCGGATCGCGTCGATGGGCGGGTTGGTCACCTGGGCGAACAGCTGCTTAAAATAGTTAAACAGCGGCTGGTGCATCTTCGAGAGCACCGCCAGCGGGCTGTCGCAGCCCATGGCCGACGCCGGCTCCGCGCCATTCTGCGCCATCGGCAGGATCATGGTCTTATACTGCTCGTAGGTGTAGCCGTAGGTCTTCTGAAGCCGCGCCCGCTCCTTGCCGCTCATCTTCGGCACCGCCACGTTGGGGATCGGCAGGTCGGACATATCCACCAGATTGGAATCCAGCCACTGGCCGTAAGGGTTGCGGGACGCGTAATATTCCTTCAGCTCGTCGTCCTGCACGATCTTGCCCTTCACCGTGTCGATCAGAAGCATCCGTCCGGGACGCAGGCGGTCTTTCTTAACGACGTGCTCCTGGGCGATGTCGATGGCGCCCACCTCGGATGCCAGGATCACCTGGTCGTCGTCGGTGATATAGTAGCGGGACGGCCGCAGTCCGTTGCGGTCCAGCACCGCGCCCAGCAGATCGCCGTCGCAGAATACGATGGATGCCGGGCCATCCCACGGCTCCATCATCGTCGAATAGTAGTGATAGAAATCCTTGATCTCCTGGGGCATGGACTTGTCGTGGCTCCAGGGCGCCGGGATCATGGCCATGACCGCCAGCGGCAGGTCCATTCCGCTCATCATCATGAACTCCAGGGCGTTGTCCAGCATGGCTGAATCGGAGCCCTCCTGATTGATGATCGGCAGGACCTTGTGCATCTCGGATTTGAAATACTCGGTCTCCATGGTCTCCTCGCGGGCCAGCATCTTGTCCACGTTGCCGCGGATCGTGTTGATCTCGCCGTTATGTACGATGATCCGGTTGGGATGGGCGCGCATCCAGCTGGGGTTCGTGTTGGTGCTGAACCGGGAATGGACCATGGCCATGGCCGCCTCGTAATCCTTATCCTGCAGGTCCGGGAAGAAGCGGCGCAGCTCCTTTACCAGGAACATTCCTTTATAGACGATGGTCCGGCTGCTTAAGGACACCACGTAGGTATTGTCGTTGCTCTGCTCGAAGACACGGCGCACCACATAGAGGCGGCGGTCAAAAGGCAGGCCTTTCTCCAGCTCCGCCGGCTTCTTCACAAAGCCCTGGACGATGCAGGGCATCTTCTCCACGGCCCTGGCGCCGATCAGCTCCGGATGGATGGGCACCTCGCGCCAGCCCAGGAACTTAAGGCCCTCCTTCTTCACGATGATCTCGAACATCTTCATGGCCTGATTGCGGGCCAGCATATCCTGGGGGAAGAAGAACATGCCGATGCCGTACTCCCTCTCCTCGCCCAGCTCGAAGCCCAGAGGCTTCGTCACCTTCTTAAAAAACTTATGGGAGATCTGCAGCATGATCCCCACGCCGTCGCCGGTCTTGCCCTCGGCGTCGCGGCCGGCCCGGTGCTCCAGATTCTCCACGATATGGAGCGCCTGCTCCACGGTCTGGCGGGACTTTACGCCCTTCACGTTCACCACGGCGCCGATGCCGCAGTT
>CANQBX010000004.1 GCA_947589095.1 uncultured Lachnospiraceae bacterium | reverse complement strand
GGCCTCTCGATCACTTCCCCCGCCGCGATCTTGTCGATCGTACTCTGATCCAGCACCGTAATATGCGGCATACCGTTGTCCTCCATTCCATTCCATTTCATCTGCCTGACAGTTGATTTTGATAGTTGATTTTCACACCACTATTATAGCGTAAGCATGAATCAGAATCAATAAGGATTCTTTCGAGGTCAGCGGACTTTATGGATTTTATGGTCTTTATGAGTTTTACAGATTTAATTGACGGTAGCTTAATAGATTCTTCGGACGTCTGCGAATTTTACATCCATTTTACATAAGAGCGATAACAAATTTGATTTTTCGGAGCTACCATGGAACCGTACCCAAGGGGAAATAAAACAGCAAAGGAGAATTTCAAAATGAAGAAAATTTTATCAGTGTTCCTTACCGCTCTCTTAACAGGCTCGGCGCTTGCGGGCTGCGCGGCGCAACAAAAGGGCGGCTCTGTTTCGACCGACGGCTCCACCTCCATGGAGGAAGTGATCGGCGTTCTGGGAGAATCCTTTCAGGAAAATAATGACGGCGTGACATTTACCTACAATCCCACCGGTTCCGGCTCCGGGATTCAGGCCGTGCAGGAAGGCCGCTGCGACATCGGACTTTCCAGCCGCAGCCTGAAGGAGGAGGAAAAGGCAGGCGGTCTTACGGAAACCGTCCTCGCTTATGATGGGATCGCTGTGATCGTGAATCCGCAAAACGCGGTTGAAGATCTTGATGTCGATACGATCGCGAAAATCTATACGGGGGAGATCACAAACTGGTCGAAGCTCGGCGGAAATGACGCACAGATCGTCGTGATCGGACGCGAGGCCGGCAGCGGAACCAGAGACGGGTTCGAATCCATTACAGGTACGGAGGACGCCTGTAAATATCGTCAGGAGCTCACTTCTACCGGCGACGTGATCACAACGGTTTCCCAGAATCCGGATGCGATCGGCTACGCCTCCCTCGCCGCTGTGAACGATCAGGTAAAAGCACTCTCCGTAGGCGGCGTTGTTCCGGACGAAGCGACCGTCAAGGACGGCAGCTACGTCATTCAGCGGCCGTTTGTGCTGGTGACAAAGAATGACGCAAAGCTTTCCGATACGGCGCAGAAGTTCTTTGATTTCGCACTTTCCGAAGAAGCGGCTCCCCTGATCTCACAGGCAGGCGCTGTGCCCGTAAAATAAGGAGTATCAGCCGGAGGCTGGATCATCGCATCGCCGACGGCTTTTCCCAAAATAAGGAGAACAAGGATGAATAAGCAAAAAGCCTTTGAGAATATGATCCACGGCATCTTTCTGATCCTCGGACTGATCACGGTCGGATGCGTGCTGCTGATCACGCTCTATCTGGTTCTTGCTGGAATTCCGGCGATCCGAACGATCGGACTTAAGGATTTCCTGTTTAACGCCAGATGGGCGTCTACCGCAAAGGAACCCTCCTATGGGATCCTGCCCTTTATCCTGACCAGCGTCTACGGTACAGCCGGCGCGATCCTGATTGGCGTACCTGTTGGATTTCTGACCTCGGTCTATCTGGCCAAGATGGCGCCGGCGAAAATCCGAATGATTGTCTCCGGCGCCGTCAGCCTCCTGGCGGGTATCCCCTCCGTCGTCTACGGCCTAGTCGGAATGATGGTGCTGGTTCCCGGTATCCGAAAGCTGTTCCGCATTTCGGACGGCGCGAGCCTCCTGGCGGCGATCATCGTGCTGGCGGTCATGATCCTGCCCTCCATCATCAACGTGTCGATCACCGCTTTGGAGGCCGTTCCGAAGGAATACGAGGACGCTTCTCTCGCTTTGGGCGCGACGCCGGTTGAAACCTGGTTTAAGGTGTCGGTTCCCGCGGCCAGAAGCGGGATCGCCGCGGCGGTAGTGCTGGGTGTCGGGCGGGCGGTCGGAGAAGCGATGGCGGTCATGATGGTATCCGGCAACGCACCGAATCTACCGGAGCTTTTCGGAAGCGTCCGCTTTCTGACAACGGCGGTCGCAAGCGAAATGTCCTACTCCAGCGGGCTGCAGAGGCAGGCGCTGTTCTCGATCGCGCTTGTGCTTTTCCTGTTTATTATGCTTATCAACGCGGCTCTGAATTTCTTTTTGAAACGCGATAAGGAGGGATGAAACAATGAACAGCCAAATGAGCGTAAAACGGAAAACAGTCATTGTCCTGCTTCAGGTTCTCTGCCAGGGCTGCGCCGCCATGACCTGCGGACTGGTTCTGTTTCTGCTGGTCTATGTGCTCGCAAAAGGGATTCCAAATGTCTCTGTGACGCTTCTGACTAC
The DNA here is from genome assembly GCA_947589095.1 of uncultured Lachnospiraceae bacterium. GTDB lineage: Bacteria > Bacillota > Clostridia > Lachnospirales > Lachnospiraceae > UBA3402. Next base: position 86,292 of record CANQBX010000004.1, on the reverse strand, counting down.
AAAACCAAGCTACTTAACGGGGCAGATCGGTATTCTGCCGGATATCCTGAACACGATCTATATTATCATCGCCGCCTTGGCGTTTGTGCTGCCGCTCGGCGTGGGCGCCGCTGTTTACCTCACGGAATACGCGAAGAACAAACGGATCGTCGCTCTGATCGAATACGCCGCCGAGACGCTTTCCGGTATTCCTTCGATCATTTATGGCCTGGTGGGTATGCTATTCTTCTGTCAGTTCCTGAATATGCAGACTTCTCTGCTGGCCGGAGCTTTGACGCTTGTCATCATGAATCTGCCGACCGTCATGCGCACCACGCAGGAAAGCCTGAAAACCGTGCCCCGGTCCTACCGCGAGGGGGCTTTCGGCCTCGGGGCCGGGAAATGGCGCGTGATCCGCACGGTGGTTCTTCCCGGCTGTATCGACGGCGTCATCACGGGCTGCATTCTGTCCGTGGGACGTATCCTGGGAGAATCAGCGGCTCTGCTGTTTACGGCGGGATTTGCCCACGCGCTGAACGGATTTTTTGATGGACTCGGAAGCGCCGGAGCGACGCTGACAGTCGCCCTTTATGTTTACGCCAAGGAACAGGGCGAGTTTGGCGTGGCCTTCGCGATCGCGGCGATCCTGATGATCCTCACCCTCGTCATCAATCTTCTCGCCATGCTTGCGGGGCGCGCGCTGAAAAGGAGGCAGAATTTATGAAAGATATGATTACTGTCCGGGATCTGAATCTCTGGTATGGCAGTGTCCAGGCGCTCCACCATGTCAACCTGCATATTCCGGAAAAGGCGATCACGGCGCTCATCGGGCCGTCCGGCTGCGGAAAATCCACATTTTTAAAAACGCTGGACCGGATGAACGACCTGATTCCCGGCGTTAAGATCACGGGCGAGGTATGCTATAAGGGAAACGATATCTTCGCGCCCGGCGTCGACGTCAATTCTCTGCGCAGGGAAATCGGTATGGTCTTCCAGAAGCCCAACCCCTTCCCCATGTCGGTCTATGACAATATCGCCTACGGCCCGCGCACCCATGGGATCCGCGCGAAGGCGAAGCTCGACGATATCGTGGAGTGGTCTCTTAAGGATGCGGCGATCTGGGATGAAGTCAAAGACAGGCTGAAAAAGAACGCGCTGGGGCTCTCCGGCGGACAGCAGCAAAGACTTTGCATCGCCCGCGCTTTAGCCGTGGAGCCGGAGGTCCTTTTGATGGACGAGCCGACTTCGGCGCTTGATCCGATCTCCACCTCGAAAATCGAGGAGCTTGCGATGACTCTCAAGGAAAAATACACGATCATCATCGTCACACACAACATGCAGCAAGCGGTGCGAATTTCAGATAAAACGGCGTTTTTCCTTCTGGGAGAGCTTATAGAGTACGGAGAGACGGAAAAAATGTTTTCGAATCCCACGGACAAGCGTACCGAGGATTATATTACAGGGAGGTTTGGATAATGAGAAAACGATTTGACGAACAGCTTAACACGCTGGGACAGGAACTGATCCGTATGGGGGCGCTGTGCGAAGAAGCAATCTCTCTCGCAGCCTCCGCCCTCATTCAGAAGGATGATGCGCTGGCGGCAAGGATCGCGCCGCTCGCCCATGAGATCGACGAAAAGGAGCGGCAGATCGAAGCCATGTGCCTGCGGCTTTTCCTCCAGCAGCAGCCGGTGGCGCGCGATCTGCGGCAGATATCCGCCGCGCTGAAAATGGTAACGGATATGGAGCGGATCGGAAATCAGGCGGAGGACATCGCGGAAATCCTTCCCTTCCTGAACGGCCGGACGCTTCCCGAACATATCCGGATCCGTGAAATGGCGAAAGAGACTTCGAAAATGGTAACGGACAGTGTGGACGCCTATGTGAAGCAGGATATCTCCATAGCCGGGGCGGTTATTGCTTCCGACGATATCGTGGACGATTATTTTGTCGGGATCAAAAACAGCCTGATCTCTCTGATCGCGCAAAATCCCACCGAGGGAGAATATGCCCTCGACCTTTTGATGGCGGCGAAATATTTTGAACGGATCGGCGATCACGCCGCGAACATTGCCGGCTGGGTGCTGTTTTCCGTTACCGGGGAAAAGTCGCAGGAGGTCGTATAGCAACCGGCCGAATAATAGACGGGGAAACCTTTATCGGATTGAAAAGAATATGAAATAATGCTATTATGGGTTTGAGAAAGACAGCTTGCTGCTGGTCTTCCTCTCATTGTCGGAAAGGACTTGAATCTCATGATTTTCTGTGTAGAAGACGACGACGGGATCCGTGATTTAATGATATACGCCTTAAACGCCGCAGGTTTTACGGCTGTGGGCTTTTCTGACGGAGCGGCTTTTTGGGAGGCGCTTCGCCGGGAAAAACCGGAGCTGGTGCTTCTTGACATTATGCTTCCCGGCGAGGACGGCATCACGATTCTGAAACGTCTGCGGTCGGAGGGAAACCGCGTGCCGGTCATCATGGCCACGGCGAAAGGAACCGAGTACGATAAGGTGATCGGACTGGATCTGGGCGCGGACGACTATCTTGCCAAGCCCTTCGGCATGATGGAAATGGTTTCCCGCGTGAAAGCGGTGCTCCGCCGCGCGGCGCAGTCTTCCACAGGCGAAACGCTCTCACACTGCGGGATCCGGATGGACACGGCGCAGCACATCGTGACTGCCGACGGAACGCGGGCGGAGCTTACCTTTAAAGAATATGAACTTCTGCGGAAATTTATGGAGAATCCCGGCCGGGTGTTTACGCGCGACCAGCTCCTTACAAGTATATGGGGCGTCTCTTACGCGGGCGAAACCCGTACCGTAGACGTCCATATCGGAACGCTGCGGACAAAGCTCGGACGCTGCGGCGACTGCATTGAAACGGTGCGCGGCGTCGGCTATCGATTGGGGGCATAACGATGACAAAACGGATCTTCAGATCGATCTGCCTTGTGGCGATCGCGGTCTTTCTTGCCTCTGTGGCGTTATTCCTCGGAGTGCTTTACAACTATTTCGGAAATGTTCAGCAGAGCGGCTTAAAGACGCAGACAGAGCTGGCCGCCCAGGGCGTTGGGACTATGGGGGCGAAGTATTTTGAAGGACTCGCTCCTCAGGGCCTGCGTATCTCATGGATCGGCGCGGACGGCAGCGTACTCTACGACAGCGAGGCGGATTCCTCGGAAATGGAAAATCATCTCGAACGTGAGGAAATCCGGGAAGCGCTTCTGACCGGCTACGGCGAGAGCTCGCGCTACTCCGTCACGCTGATGGAACGCACCCTGTACAGCGCGGCAAAGCTGCCTGACGGAACGGTTCTCCGGCTTTCCGTCGCGCAGAGTACGCTCTTGACGCTGCTTCTCGGGATGATGCAGCCCATCACGATCATCATTGTGATCGCCGTGGCTCTCTCGTTCTTTCTGGCCTACCGGCTTTCCAGACATATTACGGAGCCCTTAAACCGGCTGAATCTGGACGATCCGCTGAACAATGAAGGATACGACGAACTATCGCCTCTTTTGCGGCGGATTGACGTCCAGCAGCGGCAGATCCGGATACAGGAAAAAGAGCTGCGGAAAAAGCAGGAAGAATTTGAGGCCGTTACGGATAACATGGCGGAAGGCATTCTTCTGCTGAATCCTAACGGCATGATCCTGGAGATCAACCGCGCGGCAGCAAACCTTTTCGGGACGACCGGCGCCTGCATCGGCCGGCACATTTTATCGGTCAGCCGAAGCGTCGAACTCTCGGAGCTTCTTTCGGAAATCGGAAAAGGCGTCCGGGCGGAAAGGATCGTAGATCTAAACGGCAGAAAATACCAGTTCGCCGCAAGTCCGGTCAGCGAGAACGGTACGATTTCCGGCGCGGTCCTTCTTATGCTTGATGTTACGGAGAAAGAGCAGGCCGAGCAGATGCGGCGGGAATTTACGGCGAATGTGTCCCATGAGCTCAAAACGCCGCTGCATACCATCGCGGGATGCGCGGAGCTTCTGGAAAACGGTATGGTGCGCCCTGAAGACACATCGAGATTCTACACGCAAATCCGAAGCGAGGCAGGACGTATGATCACTCTCGTAGAGGATATTATCCGGCTTTCCCATCTGGACGAGGGGGCGGAAGATATGAAACGGGAGAATATTGATCTCTACGCGGCAGCCGCGGAAACAGTCAGGAGCCTTTCCGATGAGGCAGAACGCACCGGCATCTCTGTAAGCGTTACCGGAGAACACGCGGCAGTGTACGGTATCCCGCAGCTTCTTGAGAGCATTGTATATAATCTTACGGACAATGCCATCAAGTATAACCGGCCGGGCGGAACGGTAACCGTATCGGTCGGCCGTCTTAAAGAGGAAGTCTGTCTCTCGGTATCCGACACGGGAATCGGCATTCCGCCGGAACACCGGGAACGGATTTTCGAGCGGTTTTACCGCGTGGATAAGAGCCGTTCCAAAGAGCTGGGCGGCACGGGACTTGGCCTGTCCATCGTCAAGCACGCCGCGAGACTTCACGACGCGAGAATCGAACTGCAAAGCACGGAAGGCGAAGGCACGACTATCCGCGTTCTTTTCCCTGCGCCCTCTACTGCCACCGGTTCTTCACCTTACTCTGCAGCCTGCTAAGTATATTCAGCGCCTCCACCGGCGTAATCTCATTGATCTGCACCTGCTCGATCTCCCGCACGATATCCTCGCTCTGCGCCGTCGCAAACAGCGTCATCTGGTTCAGATCCACCTCGTCCGGCTTCGTCACCGCCTTATGAGCCGGCCTTGCCGTCACATTGGCTCCCGCCTCCGCGATCTCTCTCGCCTTCGTCGCGATATCCGCGCTGCTCAGTTCCTCCACCAGCTCCTTCGCCCGGTTTGTCACCTGCTCCGGCACGCCGGCCAGCCGGGCCACCTGGATGCCGTAGCTCTTATCCGCGCCGCCCTTCACGATCTTCCGCAGGAATACAATATCGTCCCCCTGCTCCTTCACCGCGATGCAGTAGTTGTTCACCCCGCTCATGGTCCCTTCCAGCTCCGTCAGCTCATGGTAATGAGTCGCGAACAGCGTCTTCGCCCCCAGAAGCTTCGTATTGCTGATATGCTCCACCACCGCCCATGCGATGCTTAATCCGTCAAAGGTACTGGTCCCCCTCCCAATCTCGTCCAGGATAATCAGGCTGCTCCGCGTCGCGTTCCGGAGAATATTGGCAACCTCCGTCATTTCCACCATAAAGGTGCTCTGTCCCGAAGCCAGATCGTCCGACGCGCCTACGCGGGTGAAGATCCGGTCGCAGATGCCGATATCCGCTTCCTCCGCCGGCACAAAGGATCCCATCTGAGCCATCAGCACGATCAGCGCCGTCTGCCGCATATAGGTGGATTTGCCGGCCATATTCGGGCCTGTGATGATCGAGATCCGGTTCTTTCCGTTGTCCAGGAAGGTATCGTTGGCCACGAACAGCTCGTCCTTTAACATCAGCTCCACCACCGGATGTCGGCCGTTCTTGATCTTGATCGTTCCTTTCTCATTGATCGCCGGCTTCACATAATCGTTGCGGGTCGCCACCAGCGACAGGGAGCAGAACACATCCAGTCCCGCCAAGGCCTTGGCCGTCTTCTGGATGCGGTTCACCTCCGCGCCGATCCGGTCCCGCACCTCGCAGAACAGATCGTATTCCAGCGAGAACAGCCGGTCCTCCGCCCCGAGGATCGTACTTTCCATCTCCTTCAGCTCGTCCGTCGTGTACCGCTCCGCGTTGGTCAGCGTCTGCTTGCGGATGAAATAATCCGGCACCAGGCTTTTGAAGGAATTGGTCACTTCGAAATAATATCCGAACACTTTATTGTATTTGACACGCAGATTCTTGATCCCGGTCTTGTCCCGCTCCCGCGCCTCCAGATCGGCAAGCCAACCCTTGCCTTCCGTCTTGGCGTGGCGCAGCCTGTCTGCCTCCTCGCTGTAACCGTCTTTGATAATGCCGCCCTCTCTGGTCGTGAGCGGCGGATCCTCCTCGATGGCCGCATCGATCAGCGCGAACAGATCCTCCAGAGGATCCAGATCATTCATGATGTTCATAAGCAGCGGACTGTGGAAATCTTTCAGCAGATCCCGGATAAACGGCAGCATCTGCAAAGAATTCTTAAACGCGATCAGGTCCCTGGGATTGGCCGACTTGTAGCTGATCCGGCCCAGAAGCCTCTCCAGATCGTACACCGGGTTCAGATACTCCCGGATCTCCTCACGGGATATGTAGCTGAGGTTCAGTTCCTCAATGGCCTCCTGCCGCCGCAGTATTTCATCCCGATGGATCAGCGGCTGTTCAATAAACGTCCGCATCAGCCGCGCACCCATGGCCGTCTTCGTCTTGTCCAGCACCCACAGAAGGGAGCCGCGGCGCTGCTTCTCCCGAAGGGTCTCCAGAAGTTCCAGGTTCCGCCTGGTGGAGGTGTCGATGATCATATACTCGCCGGTCGTATAAGGCAGGATCGTCGTGATATGGTCCAGGGAATTCTTCTGCGTCTCATACAGATATTCCATGACCGCGCCGGCCGCGATCACGCCCGCGTCGTAGTCGCCCAGTCCCAGACCGTCCAGATTCTGCACATGGAAATGCTCCCGCAGCACCCGCCTGCAGGCGTCATCCGCAAAATACCGGCTCTCCAGCGCGGAGATCGCCATCTGATAGCGGTTCCGCAGATCGTCCAGATCGACGCCCGACATGACGAACGCCTCGTTGCAGATGATCTCCGAAGGGGAAAATTTATTGATCTCGTCTAAGAGATTGCGCTGGCCGGTCACCTCGCTGACCAGATAGTCCCCGGTGGTAATGTCGCAGATGGAAATTCCATAGATGTCGCCCACGCAGACCACGCCCATCAGGTAATTGTTCTTCGTCTCATCCAGCGCCTGGCTGGCCGTGATGGTCCCCGGCGTCACTACGCGGATGACCTCCCGCTTCACCAGTCCCTTGGCCAGCTTCGGATCCTCCATCTGCTCGGCGATCGCCACCTTGTAGCCGTTCTGTACCAGCTTATAGAGATAGGAGTCCACCGCATGGTACGGCACGCCGCACATGGGCGCCCGCTCCTCAAGGCCGCATTCCTTGCCGGTCAATGTGATATCCAGCACCTTCGACGCCGTCAGCGCGTCCTCGAAGAACATCTCGTAGAAGTCGCCCAGACGGTAGAACAGGATGCAGTCCGGGTACTGTTTCTTTGTTTCCATATAGTGAACCATCATCGGAGATAATCCGGCCACGTTTATTTCCTCTCTTTTCTGTATTTTCTCTTAAATATATATGACCTCCGGGCATAAATTCCCGCGGTACGATATTCTGTCTCTATACCGAAGTACATAACATGTCTTACGGACATGCTCCCTCTGGAGATGCGTACGGTTTGCTTCGATGTTTGCCATCCTGATGGTCAGGCACAAACTCATATTACTCAGACTCTCAGCCACAATAGACAGATTCGGCAGCCATTTTTACACACGCTCGCTAAACTATGGATTCGTCATCTTCCCCATGTAATAGAATCCCTTGCTCTCTTCCAGATACACGTCCACAATTTTCCCGATCAACGACGCGTCGCCGGGGAAATGCACGACCGTATTGTTGTCCATGCGCCCCGTCAGATATCCTTCCAGATGGTCGTCCGGCTCTTCCGCCAGAACCTTCTGTACCGTATGAATGTCTCTTCCGCAGACCTCAGCGGAGATCTCCTGCACGCGCTTAAGCAGCCGGTCGAACCGATCCTTTACTACATCATCCGGAACCTGATTCTCCATCTTCGCCGCCGGCGTACCGGTCCGTTTCGAATAGATAAATGTAAACGCGCTGTCGTAGCGTACCCGTTCCACCACGTCCATGGTCTCCAGAAAATCTTCTTCCGTCTCTCCCGGGAAACCCACGATGATGTCCGTCGTCAGCGATATATCCGGAATCGCCCTGCGAATCTTCTCCACCAGTTCCAGATACTGCTCCTTCGTGTAGCGCCGGTTCATTTCCTTTAGGATCCGGCTGCTTCCGGACTGAACCGGCAGATGCAGATGATGACAGACTTTTTTCGAGGAAGCCATAGTCTCGATCAGCTCGTCCGACAGATCCTTCGGATGGGACGTCATAAAACGAATCCGCTCAAGACCCTCGATCTGATCCACCTGCCGCAAAAGCTCCGCAAATGCGACCGGCGTATCCAGCGTTTTTCCGTAGGAATTCACATTCTGCCCCAGAAGCATCACTTCCACGACGCCGTCGGCAACCAGCCGCCGGATCTCCGCAATGATATCCTCCGGCCGGCGGCTCCGCTCTCGTCCCCGCACGTAGGGTACGATGCAGTAGCTGCAGAAATTATTGCAGCCGAACATGATGTTGACGCCGGATTTGAACGGATATTTGCGCTCTGCCGGGAGGTCTTCCACGATCCGGTCGGTGCCTTCCCAGACGTCTATCACCATACTGTTCTTAGAACAGGCTGCCGTTCCGGTACCGGACTTCGCTGTTCGGGACAGCGATGCAGGAATCGCGCCGCCAACCTCCGCTCCCGCATTTTGACGGTTTTCGGAAAAAACAGTTATTCCGCGTAACTCGTAACGCCTGCACAGAAGTTCTGCAAGCTTAAAGATGTTATGCGTCCCGAAAATGATATCCACGAACCGATAGCTTGTCCGGATCTTCTCCACCACCTGCGCTTCCTGCATCATGCAGCCGCAGAGGGCAATGATCATGTCCGGATTCTTCTTTTTGATCGTATTCAGATAGCCGAGCCTTCCGTAGACACGCTTATTGGCGTTTTCCCGAACCGTGCATGTATTATAAAGCACGAAATCCGCTCTCTCGTCGTCCGTCTCCTCATAGCCGATCTGCTTAAGGATCCCCAGGAGCTTCTCCGAGTCGCGGCTGTTCATCTGGCAGCCGAACGTCTGGATACAGCACGTAAGCGGACGCCCCAGCCGGGCGCTCTCAGCCGCCGCGTACCGCCTTGCCCTGGCCGTAAAATAATACTGCCTTTCCGGCTCATTCTCCGGCGGGGGAAGCCGCAGATCTATTGAATCGAAAACTATATCTTTAACCATATTTCCTTTAGCCTTTCCAAATATATCATTAATCTTTTCCGACTAAACCGCTTTACTCCTGCCACAGGAGAGCCGATTCCAAATTAGCCTCGAAACACACGGCATTTTCTCGGAAGAAAAACTCAGTCCATCACATGCAAATCAGTGGACACCCCAGGGCGCCCACTGGACTTGCCGCCTCTTCTATTTTACATGATTCGAAAGAATTTGCCAATACGAAAATTACTTTGTTTCATACTTTGTTTCGAACTGCTCTGGATAATATTCTGAAGCAACTCGCCTGACGTTATCAGTCACTCAGACCGTGTAAACCCCCATGAATCCCAGAACCAATTGCTGACGGAACCGTCCGGACTCCTGAACCGGAGAACCGGTTTATCTTTTGGCGCGGAAGGATGGCTCGAATCGGTTAAAAAGACATTAGCTGCAGGCTTTCCGTTGCCGTTCAACGCATCATCCTCAGCCGAACCGACTGCGTTGGCAGAGATATCATATTCAGACAAACCAATTGCCATACCGCTGACCTCCATCTCTGCCACATCCATCCCCATATAGGACGACATCCACTGGGGCGTGACGCCGTCCGGGCCATATTCATAGACAAACAGATGCTGGAACCAATTATTCTCATCCTCTTTCACCCAGAACGGTCTGCTCGCTCCAAAATGCCCTTTCTTCCAGCAGAGCAGAAGAATCTCTATAGCTTCGTCCCCGTCAATATCACAAACCAAAGCGTCCTGAACCAGAATATCCTCCGGCGAAGACCATATTTTCTGCGCGGCCTGTGTGTACTTATCTTGTGTATAGTCGTTCTTCGCATACCTGTCCTGCGTATACATACTCTGCAAGTACATCTTTTGTGCGTCTTCGTCCTGCGCATACGCATCCTGCAAGTGCACAATCGTCTTCCGGTGATCGATCCGTATCCCGATCGGGCTGTTCTCCTGCGCGATTCGTTCCCCGCTTTTCCACTCGATCCACCCCGGAAGAAACCACCCGGCATTCCGTCCGTAAAGCAGAACGGCAGCCAGTACAATGACTGCCGCTATGCAAATAATGCAGCACAGAAAGATTCTCCTGCGGCGCGGCGAGTCCGCTGCTCCGCCATCGGAAGACCGGCACCATTTTCCACGGCGCGTCTTATTCCCAGCCATACAGATACCGATAACTCAGCGTCCATGACGGCTTCTTAATAGACGTATCCCTGCTCACAAAACCGGATTCATCGATTGCCAGTCCTCTCATCTGCCGCCATTTGCTGTCTGTCAGCCGGTCGTCCGCCGGCCATTCAAACTGATAGAACGAATAGACGCTGCCCGTGGCGATCTTCAGCTGCCCGTCCACATTTACGATCACACGCAGAAGCGACGGCGTATCGGTCGCCATCTCGAGCACGCTGCCTTCTCCGGTCGCCACATCCACTACCAGAGCCGCCGGACTCTCCTGGGTGGAAATACCACCTTCCACGCTGCTGACCGATTCGATCCAGAAATGCTCCAGCGTTCCGCCGTAATTCCGGATAAAATCATATTCGTCGTCCGTCAGAGTCGCGTTCTGAAGTTCCTTAACGGAGATCTCCAGCAGGGTTTCCGCGATCTGCGTCAGCCTGTCAAGATCTTCCCTGTTATCCTCGGTAAGCATACCGTACTCCTTAAGGCCTTCGGCCGTCCGTTCGGCCAGCGCGGCAAAGCGGGCGTAAACGGACGGTTCCGGCTCTACATAACCTCTGTCGTCCACTTCATCGAAACCGCCTCCCATTTCCGCGATCACCTGCTTGGTATAAAGAACGGTATCATGCTTCAGTTCCGTAAAGCTTCCGGCAAAACACTCCAGATCCTTCTTCCGCCACTCCTCATTCTGCATAAACATTGGATATCCCTCGCCCTTCTTCTCCAGAAGAGGCCGCAGCGTATCCAGCCAGCCTGCATAGAGACTTGCCGACCACAGTTCTGTATTCTCTTTGGACAGATAATCCCGCAGTCCGCTCATCTTCTCGTCATAGCCTTCATAATCGGAGGCGCCGGTCTCGTCAAGAACCGTCAGCGCCGTTTCACTTCCCAGCGCAGCCGGAACGTCCAGAACATCCGGGAGCATACGGCCCTTTACGCTGTCATGGACCAGAAGCTGCATGATCGCTGCGTCGATGGTAAAGCGCTGTCCCATAAACCGGAATCCCAGCGTCGCGCCGTCGCCGCTGTCGTCGGCCGGAACGGAATTGATGGCCGGCGCGTCAAATCCGGACGCAAGGCTTTGAAACTGCTTAAATCCATCCTCGTCCGCAGCCAGATCCCTGACCGCAACCCCATCGCCGTAGACCTTCTCAAGGATCGGCAGATACTGATCGACTCCCAGATCATCGCTGGCGCCCACGAAGAACGCGGTCACATCGTACACGGACTGCCAGAGCCGGTAAGCCTCATCGTCATCAGCAAACATCTTCGTGATCAGGATCGCGCTCTGATCCAGGCCGTCGTCGCCCTGTACAAAATGCGCGCGTCCATAGAGCATCATGGTCCGGAAATATCTCTCCAGCAGCGCATCTCCTTCGTAATATCCGCGGGGAATATACTGTGAATAGTCTTCCGGCTTTCCGGTAATGCCGGAAGGAAGAGTCGAAGCGGCTTCGGATATCCGTCCGATCTCCGCTTCCGCGTCCGCCTGCACGTCGGGATTCAGCTGCGCGCTGTCGTCAAGAAGCTTCAGGCCGACGCTGAACAGAAGCAGATCCCGTCTGGCCGCCTCCTCCCAGCCGGTTCCTTTCAGCTCTTCATAATATTCCGCGGCGGTATCCGTCATCCGCCGGCTCAGCTGAAGGATGCAGTCGGACAGATAATTCTTCTCCAGATTCTTTATCAGATAGCTGAAATAAAGATGATACGTATGCATCAGGGAATCCACCGTTACAAAATTCGGCATATACTGGTAACGGTTATTCTCATAAATCTCGAAAAATTCATTGCCTGCGGAACCGTCGACGGAGAATCCGTTCTTCACCAGAAGCTCCTTTACTTCATCCTGCAGGTAATACTGTCCGAGATTTATCACATTGCTTAAATCCTCTGCGACTGCATAGGGGGCCGCATTGGGCTTCACGTCGACTGTAACGGAAGTGGTCTCCGCCTTCAGCGGGCTGCGGCGGACCGCCGGCAGGTCCTCATCGGTACTCTCTTCCGCGGAAGTTCCCGGCTGCGCCGCGCCGGATGGCTGTTCCGACTGCGCATCCGTAACGCCGGACGGAGCGCTCTCCGGCTTGCCGCCGTCATTTGTATCCGCAGCGTCCGCCGGATTCTCTGCGGATGCTCCCGAAGTCTGAACATCCTGCATGCCGGTCCCCTGCGGATCACCGTTCTTCCCTCCGGGCGAACCGCAGGCAGACAGGATCGCGGCTGCCAGAAGGACGGCTCCCAAAGTAATTGCTGTTATTCTTCTTTTCATGTCTGAATCCCCCTTTTCAGATATTCCGATCATCCGCGGATCTGGCCGTTTCCGTATATCACATACTTTGTCGTGGTCAGTTCCTTAAGTCCCATGGGCCCGCGCGCATGCAGCTTCTGCGTACTGATGCCGATCTCCGCGCCGAAGCCGAATTCATTGCCGTCCGTGAACCGTGTGGACGCGTTCACATAGACTGCCGCCGCATCGATCTCATTCAGGAATTTCTGCGCGTTGGCATAGTCTGAGGTGATGATCGCCTCCGAGTGTTTCGTGTTATAACGGTTGATATGGGCAATCGCCTCGTCCACGCTGTCCACCAGCTTCAGGGACACGATATAATCCAGATATTCCGTCCCCCAGTCCGCCTCTGTGGCCGGTACAAAGCCGTCGGCCATGGCGCAGGCCGCCTCGTCGGCCCGGATCTCCACATTCTTCTCATCCAGCCGTTTCTTAAGGAGCGGCAGGAATCGCGGCGCAATGGCCCTGTGTACAACCAGAGACTCACAGGCGTTGCATACGCCGATCCGCTGGGTTTTGGCGTTGAAAATGATATCCAGCGCCATGTCGAAATCCGCCGATTCGTCTACATAAATATGGCAGTTCCCGGTTCCCGTCTCGATGACCGGAACGGTGCTGTTCTCCACAACGGTACGGATCAGCCCCGCTCCGCCTCTGGGGATCAGCACATCCAGATAACCGTTCATCCGCATGAATTGTTGCGTCGTCTCCCGGTCGGTGCTTTCGATCAGCTGCACCGCGTCGGCAGGAAGGCCGGCGCTTTCAAGCCCCTTCCGGATCAGCGCCACGATCGCTTTGTTGGACAGGAGCGCGTCGCTGCCGCCTTTCAGGATCACGGCGTTGCCGGCTTTGAAGCAGAGCGCGAAAGCGTCCGCGGTCACATTGGGCCGGGCTTCATAGATGATGCCGATCACGCCCAGCGGCACCCGCTTCTGTCCGATCAGAAGGCCGTTGGGCCTGGGCTTCATGGAAATGAATTCGCCGACCGGATCGTCAAGCGCGGCCACCTGGCGGATCCCGTCCGCCATTGCGGCGATCCTCTCCTCCGTCAGCGCCAGCCGGTCGATCAGGCCGCTGCTCATGCCCTTTTTGCGGGCCGCAGCCACGTCTCCCGCGTTTGCCTTAAGAATCTCCGCACTGCCGCTTAAAATCGCATCAGAAGCCGCATAAAGGCCTTTATTCTTCTGATCCGGGCCAAGATTATTCAAGGCGTGCGATACCTCGCGGGCACGCCGGCCGATTTCCGTTAACTCCATAGTATGATTTCTCCTTTAGAACGATAAGCTGCCTGGTAAACAACCCATATATTCGTCCGCTTAATACACCGCTGATTTGCTTCTATATATTCGTCCGCTAATACGCCGCTGATTTGCTATACCTCGCCGATTATCAGTTATTCGTTCTTGACGCCGCCGTATTTCTTACCGAGATCCGTGATGGATCCGTCCGCTTCCTGGATCGAAATACTGTTCAGCGTTCCCCGCATATTGGCGCGGATGGCCTCGATATACTTTCGGCGCAGATCCGCCTGTTCCTTTTTTTCCTCTTCCGTCAGTCCGACGGCCTGGGATTTATGGTATAAAGTATTGATCCGGTCGATCATTTCCTGGGTTATCATTTTAACATATCTCCTTTTTCACTGCGCGGTTCTATCCGGCCGCATACATACGGAAGCAGCTGTCCGAACGGTTTGCACTGGTTTGTGTGCATTTCACACCGGCTGCATTTACACGAATTCAGACGGAACAATCTGCGGCTTCTGTTATACAATCCCTTACGCGTTCCAGTACCTGCGCCTCTGCTCCTCATCCAGATTCTCTACGAAATTGATCTTATACTCCAAGAATTCCCTCAGATCGATCAAAATATGAAAGATCATCGCCCGGTTCTCAAATTCGTCCGCGGATGTGATCGGGTCTCCGGACCGCATGTACTCGACCAGCTGATCCAGCTGTTCCAACTGCCCTGTGGGCACATTTTTCTCCACCACATAATTCGCCATCTCCACCATATACTCCGCAATATGGCGGGATTCCTGCGGCATCGTTCGGATGCGGGTGATCTCCGTATGGAGGTTGCTTAAGACCGAACACTGGTTGCGCCGCATCTCAAAATAATCGATATAATATCCCGGGTGGGACTGGAACGTATTGCCCTGATACTCATTGGCTTCGTTTATGTAATGGAGCAGCAGCTTCTCCAGCTCCCGCAGCTCGCCCCAGACGTCCGCTTCCAGTTCCTTCCCGTGGAAATAGGCCGCCAGATGCATGACGATGATCTGCAGCCGCCGCTCCGTGTCCTTCATCCAGTTTATAATGTCCTGCCTGCGGTGGCGGTTGTTCGTGAACTGGTTCAGAACCAGGGCGATCGTAATCCCGATCAGAAGCAGATACAGTTCATTGGCGACGGCGTGGGCGCTGAAATCCAGCGTGTCCAGAAAATGCATTCCGATGACCGCGTTGACCGACAGCGCAGACCGCCATCCGATATAGTCGCACAGAAGCGTCATGATCATCAGAAAACACCCGTATGCGAACCAATCGCTGTGGAACAACGTAAGCGTCCCCCAGGCGACGAACACGGCCGCCGCGAACGTGAGGACACGGAACAGAGACAGCTTCACCGTTTCCCATTTCGTTGTCAGGATTGTCAGCAATGTGATGGATCCGGCCGACGACGCGAATTCCAGCCCGAACAGATGGGCCAGATACATGGCAAGGGCGCTTCCGAAACCGATCTTCGCCGCCTGCAGAATGAACTTCCAGTGTTGTTTGTTCTCCATAAATGCGTACTCCCCAGTACTTTATTCTTCTTGATCTCCTATACATCCTGGCAGCTATGCGTCCATCCAATATACATCCTGGCAGCTATGCGTCCAAATCATTCATCTGAGCGGCGCCGCACACCACGGCCATCCGGTTACCTTTCTCGCTTCCACTCTCTTGCCGCCGTAAACATAGCCGGAGAAATATGACAGTATCCGTTCGGATTCTTCTCCAGATATTTCTGGTGGTATTCCTCTGCCGTATAGAAATTCGCAAGCGGCAGCGCCTCGACCGCCAGCGGCCTGTCATACTGTTTCTGCAGTTCTTTAAGCGCCGCGTCGATCACCGGCTGATCAGCCGGATCCGTATAATAGATCCCCGTACGGTACTGTACACCCACATCGCCGCCCTGGCGGTTCACGAGCGTCGGATCGATGACCTTAAAATACTGCTCCAGCAGTTCTTTCAGCGTGATCCGCTCCGGTTCGTACATGACGTGAACGGTCTCCGCGTGACCGGTATGCTCGTATTTCACCTGCTCGTAGGTCGGATTCGCCGTATTGCCGTTGGCATAGCCCGCCTCCGTCTTCACGACTCCACCAAGGCAATCAAAATACCGCTGCGTACCCCAGAAGCAGCCGCCGGCCAGATAGATCTCGTTGAATTTCCCCTCCGCCATCCTGTCGCCTCCATTTTTCTACGCTTCCGCGCCGAGCCCGGCTACCGTCACGTCTTTGATCGCCACCGCGAACGGGCCGTCGTAGAGCGCCGACTGATACCGGTCTTTCGAGAACACCATATGCTGCTGCGCGTCCAGGATGCTTCCGTTCATGGAGCCGCCGGTGACAAGCTTCACGTTCTCTCCGTCATACAGATACGCAAGCCGGATCTCCCCCCCGAAATGGCCTGTCATGGAGTCCATCTGGAAATCGGAGAACAGAACGATATGAAGATACGGCTGGTTCTTCATGTCATCAAACGGCACCGATCCGGTCGGTACTTGAATCCAGCGGTAGACACCGGTGGGTTCAATGCCCAGATAGTACGCCATGCGGGCGCTGCCGGGGATCGTCTTTATGACTCCGTTCTCCATAAGCGTCCGGTCGGTCAGCGGGATTCCCTGCCGATCATAGGGCTCGGCCGCCTTCAGGATGATCGTCAGCGGGTCGCCTTCAACCTGCTCTCCCTGCACGTTCTTGCCGACTGCGTAATCCGAATAATGCTGGTAGATCATACCGGCGTCCGCCCGGTCCACATAGTAGCTCATGACCGTACGCAGCGAATCGCCGGACAGGATCACCGTGTACTTCCCGGCCGGCGCCGCTTCCTTCGCGTGGGCGCGGTCCCTGGTCTGCTTCATGGCGTGTTCCACGTCGGCGCGGAACGTCCCGATATCCGGTTCTCCAAAATTAAAGGTATGATGGGTTTCCACGTCTTCCGGCGCCAGGCACTGAATCACATACTCGCCGTTAACGTTGAAGGTCTCCCAGCTCACGTCCGTGCCCGCGGAATTCACCACGCGCATGATCTTCTTCACCGCGAAGAACTCCGCGGAATTGACGAAGGCGTCCCCTTCCGTATCGCAGGAAAATAACGCTTCCGCCATGACCCGGATCGATTCCTCCAGCGTCTTTCCCGCGAATGCGCTCTTCGACGGAACCATCTCATTCTTCCCGCTGTCAAAGAGCGGATAATAGGGATTGCGGACGAAAGACGCGGCATGATACGCGGAGCGAAGCGTTTCCTTCAGCTCCGCGTCGTCCATTCCCGGATAGACCGGCACAACGGAATCGCCGACAAATTTCTGTCCGTTTTCTTCCGACTCCACATAGACGCTGACCATATAGTCCCTAAGCGTTGTGCGCCGCTTCAGATCCATGGCTCTGCGGATGAAAAATGCCTCCGCAGACCAGGAACGGGTCTCTGTAATGCTGTATGTATTGATGCCCAGAGCTTTGAGGGCTGATAAAATTTTACTGATCATTTTTCTCTTTTCTCTCCTTCAGATATTTCACGGTAAAGCCACAATTATTATTGTCATTCGCGCAGGGAGTTTCTCATAAACTGTCGCCAGTTATATCAATGGCTTCATGACGTACTATTCCCGCAAAATTCGTGCACTCCTGGTACTTTCATCCTAGTCAGATCCACGATAGCCTGAATCGTCATCCAAGCCGGGACAGTTCCTCCGATTGCCGCCCTAAACGGATTCATATATCCATGAACCATCATCCCAGCCGGATCCGTGCCTTCATATAAGGGCCGCCGTCCGATACCTTGACCCACTCTTTGTAGCCCTTGCCGCAGAATCCGCTTCCGGACAGTTCCGGCTCCGGCGACATCATGCTGATGGATTTCAGGAGATCCGGCACATAACCGGTCAGCACGATGGGCGAGAATATCTTGCCGGTAAGCTTGCCGTCCTTGATCTCTCTGGCGATGCTTACCATGCACTGGATGCCCCAGTTCTTCGGATCCTCCATGCCGCTTCGCGGCTGTTCCAGCAGGAAACCGTAATCGATGGACGCGATCATATCCTCCACACTGTCCGTGCCGCCCTCAAACCATGTGTTGGTCATGCGGGTGTAGGCCTTGCGGCGGTAGCTCTCCCGGCGGCCGTTGCCCGTCGGTTCCGTGCCCAGGATCCGGGCAGACTGATAATCGCTGATACCAGTCTTAAGGACGCCTTTGTCGATCACCACCGTGTCATGGGCCATGGTTCCCTCGTCGTCGAAGAAATAGCTTCCGGTCTGCTCATAGGCGGCAGCGCCGTCATGCATGGTCACAAGGGGCGACGCTACGTACTGACCGATAAATTTCTCCGCCTGGGCACGCTTCTTCACGAACATATCCATCTCCACGCCGTGTCCGAAGGCCTCGTGGACGATCATACCGGTAACCTCCGGCGAGCAGACGCAGTCGTACTCGCCCGCGACCATAGGCAGGCTGTCCAGAAGTTCGATCGTCGTCTTCGCCGCTTCTTCCACATCCGCGCCCAGCTGATCCAGAAGCTCCATTCCGCCCAGCGCCGAGACGGACCGGAAGCTGCTCTTGATCTCCTGCCCCTTCGCGGCGATCGTTCCGGCCATTCCGGTGGTCCAGAGAACATTCTGCTCCAGATCCTTCTTCGGCGACAGGAATAATTTGGACGTGCGGTTCCAGTTGATCCGGACGACGCAGTCCAGGATCTGCCCGTCTACGGCCAGGCCGCGGTCGCGGACAGCCTTCATTTTCTCCAGGATCTCGTCGTCGCCCAGCTCCTCCGGAGCATTCTGACAGGAAGTACTGTCGGAGAAAACCGTCTCTTCCTCCTCCGGAGCCGTGTATTCGTTCTCCGTAATCCCCGCAGGCATGGCCGCCGCCGACATGGCTGCCGTATCGCGGATCTGCTCCAGAATATCCGGAATCGCTTCCTCTGTGATCTCGTTAAAGGAATGCTCCGACCAGTGCTTTCCGTCAAATACCTTTATCACAAATCCTCTGGCGGACATCATGCCGCTGCCGCTTATGGATGACAGCCGGCGGTTCACACTGTATGATTTCTCCCTGCTGTCCGCCGCAAGGATCGACGCGTAGGGGTAACTCTTCTCAAGTTCCGCCAGCAGCTTCTTAAGGAGCGGCCTGACTGACTGTATGTAGGGACTTGGTTTTACTTTCATAGATGCCTCCTTATATAATTTTTCCTAACCTTCGAAATTCACGTGGCAAATCATTTCTGTTCGGCGCAGGCAGTGGTTCGCTGTATGTTTTCCTTTAGCAAATACGGGTCTGCCTTTTTCTGTCAGAAAGAACGGCTAAGCCTCAATATAAATGACCGAAAGGCTTACGGAAAAAGTATACCGTATAGAAATGATTCTGGCAAGCAGATAAAACGCGCCGGAACCGTTTTTTACGCGATTCCGGCGCATTTTTCAGTTAAGTTTCCGGTTATTACTAATATGCTTACTGCATTACACCAATATGCAGAAGTGTATCCGTGACGTTTCTTTCTTATGTGAGTAACATATATTGCCCGAATATTCATCGGAAATGCCACTGCCTCAGTCCGCGCATTTACGCTTCCTGCGCCTTCGCCTCCCGCATCACTCTCGATGCGATCTCTTCCTTCAGTTCGGCGATAAAGGCTCCGATCTCCTTCTGCCCTTCGTCTCCCGCGAAACGGCTGCGGACGGCGATCACGCCGTTTTCCGCTTCCTTCTGGCCGACCACGATCATATAGGGCACCTTCTGAAGCTGGGCCTCGCGGATCTTGTAACCGATCTTCTCCGAACGGTAATCTGCCTCTACGCGGATTCCGGCGTCGTCAAACTGCTTCGCCACCTGGGCGGCGTACTCCTCATATTTGTCGGAGATCGGAAGCACCTTCACCTGCACCGGCGCCAGCCAGGTCGGGAACGCGCCCGCGAAATGCTCCGTAATCACGCCGATGAAGCGCTCGATGGAGCCGAACACCACGCGGTGGATCATCACCGGACGGTGCTTCTGGCCGTCCGCGCCCTGATACTCCAGTTCAAACCGCTCCGGCAGCTGGCTGTCAAGCTGGATCGTACCGCACTGCCAGGTGCGTCCGAGGCAGTCGGAAAGATGGAAATCCAGCTTCGGGCCGTAGAACGCGCCGTCGCCTTCATTGATCGTGAAGGTCTTGCCCATGCCGGTGATGGCGTTTTTCAGGACGTTCTGATTGTATTCCCACTCCTCCAGCGTGCCGATGTGGTCTTCCGGCATCGTGGAAAGCTCGATCTCATAGTGCAGGCCGAACGTGGAATAGACCTCGTCAAAGAGCCGGACCGTCTCCTGGATCACGTCCTCCATCTGCTCCCTCGTCATGAAGACATGGGCGTCGTCCTGGGTGAAGCAGCGCACACGGAACAGGCCGTGAAGTGTGCCGGATTTCTCATGGCGGTGGACAAGGCCCAGCTCGCCGACGCGCATCGGCAGCTCGCGGTAGGAATGGGGCTCGCTCTTATAGACCAGCATTCCGCCGGGGCAATTCATCGGCTTGATGCCGAATGGAATCTCGTCAATCACCGTCGTATACATATTCTGTTTATAATGCTCCCAGTGCCCGGAGCGCTCCCAAAGCTCGCGATTTAAAAGGATCGGCGTGGAGATCTCCATGTAGCCGTACCGCTTATGAACCTCGCGCCAGTATTCCAGCAGCGTGTTCTTAAGCACCATGCCCTTCGGCAGGAAGAACGGGAAGCCGGGGCCTTCGTCCGCCAGCATGAACAGACCCAGTTCCTTGCCAAGCTTTCGGTGGTCGCGCTTCTTGGCCTCCTCAAGCATGGTCAGATAAGCGTCCAGTTCCTCTTTCTTGCCAAAGGCGGTTGCGTAAATCCTGGTCAGCATCTTGTTATGCTCGTCTCCGCGCCAGTAAGCGCCGGCAATGCTGGTCAGCTTATAGGCCTTGCCTACATCCTTCGTGTTCATCAGATGGGGGCCGGCGCACAGGTCGGTGAACTCGCCCTGCTCATAGAAGCTGATCTCCGCGTCCTCCGGCAGATCCTGGATCAGTTCTACCTTGTAGGGTTCTTCCTTCTTCTGCATAAAAGCGATGGCCTCCTCCCTGGGCAAGGTGTAGCGCTTAAGGGGCAGGGCCTCCTTCACGATCTTCTTCATCTCCGCCTCGATCTTCTCCAGATCCTCCGCGGTGATCGGCTCCTCGAAATCGATATCGTAATAGAAGCCGTCGGCGATGGACGGACCGATGGCCAGCTTCGCGCCCGGATACAGGCGCTTGATCGCCTGGGCCATCACATGGCTGGCCGTATGGCGCAGGGCAGCCAGTCCCTTCTCGTCTTTGGCGGTCAGAATATTCAGGGTGCAGTCGTGATCCACCACGGTGCGCAGATCCGCGCCCTCGCCGTCGATCTCTCCCAGGCACGCTGCGCGGGCCAGCCCGGCGCTAATGTCCGCCGCGATGTCGATGACCGGCATGGGCTGAGCGTATTCTTTGAAGCTTCCGTCTTTTAAGGTTACTTTCATGTTCGTAAACTCCTCTCATAAAATATAAGTATGCGGAACGGTTTTATGAAATCAGCCGTTCAGATCATATGTTTCTATTGAACAGGTATGTTTCTTGTCCTTTGCATCATAATTAATACCAACAAGAAGGATGCTCCCTCCATAATCTTTCAGAACCTGCGGATAATTATGATTCCTGATCTGAGAAATTGCTCCCTGATCTGTCTTGTTCCATTTTAATTCGATCAAAAGCAGCGGTCTGACCGAGTTCTTCTTTGGCAAAAACACGACATCAGCATACCCGTGACCAGATGGAAGCTCGTCGATCCGCAAGTATTCATCAATACAGCACAGATAAGCAATCCTTATTACGCTCCTGAGCGCCTGTTCGTTATTATAAAAAGTCGGAGCAGTTCCGGCTGCGTGCGCTTCCTCTATGGTCGCCGCCACAGTTTCTTCATCCAGATTCAAAGTGGCTTCCAACAGACGTTCGGAATTCTGTATCAGTCTGGCAATTTCCGTGTGTCTGCCTGTCGTTACGGCACGTACAAATTCTTCCCGTACCTCCTCATTCGGAATATATACGGACTTTTGATCAATATCATAAGCCAGATACCCGAGATGGATCAGCAAAGTAAGGACATCATCCCGGTTACGGATCGTTTTCATATCATTTTGAAACGTGGCCACATCAATCTTAATATGCGCGCCGCCCAGCATCTGAATGATTGCTTCTTTCAGTCCGTCCTCATTCATTTCGATATAAAACTTTAATGATTCGTAAGTCTCCGACTGGGTCCAGTAATTCCCGATCCGGCCGCGCTGCAGGGCTTCGATCACGGACTGAGGGCTGTAAATATGTGTGCCATTTCCAAGTACATACCCGTCATACCATCTTTGGATTTCTTCAAAAGCAAGACTGGAACTGCCGCATAAGTCTCGGACTTCCTCTTCTGTAAAACCGACAAACCTCTCCAATGGTTCCGGCTGCGTCATGGTATATTCCCGAAAATCAGACACAGCGGATTGCGTACCATACTTTTTGATCGGGAGAATACCTGTCATATATACCGCAGCAAATATGTCGTCTGTCCAGCTGCTCTTGAATAATCCTCTCAGCCAGTCAAGATACTCCTTCTGAAGTCCGGAATCCTCTTTCGCCTCACGAAAGATCGCGTCCCATTCATCAATGATCATGATGAATTTTTCGCCGGAAGATTTGGCAGCACGCACCAGCGTTTCCGCAAGATCGGATCCCTCAGCCCCGCCAAAAGTCTCCTGTACTTCTGTCATGACAGCGTGATCAATATTACGCACAATGCTTCTTTTATTAAGAGCCCTCGACAAAAATAAGGTAATATCCAGATATATTACATGATATCGATTCAGATGCTCCTTAAAATTCGGATTTCTCGATATTTCAAGACCATCGAAAAGGCTCATGGAGTCACAGCTTTTATCATAATAAGCGCACAGCATCTGAGCGGCAAACGACTTTCCGAAGCGGCGCGGCCTGCTTACACAAACCAGCTTCGACTTTGTTCCCAATCTGCTGTTCATAAAACAGATCAGTCCCGTCTTATCGACATAGGTTCCCCTTAACGCTGCCGCAAATCCGGCATTGCCAACACTCAAATAATTTCCCATACACACCTCCTTCAGATAAATCAGAGCACAATCAACTCTGCAGATAAACATCCAAAATCTGTCGCCGGCAGATTTTTGCTATACTGACGGCGCTCTTCATGCATGGAAATATAAAAAATCCCTTCCTGCATACCGCTGCAAGAAGGGACGATTTTCAAATCGCGGTTCCACCCTTATTGAGTGAGCGGACATGCGCCGCTCAGACCACTTCATTTGCGAAGATAACGGATTCACCGGACCCGATTAAGGGCCGCTCGGGGATGGTCTTCACGGAAATCTCCCGCAGGACGCTTCCACCGTATGCGTCCCTCTCTGGCCGTTCGCTCTCCGCTACTGTTCCCGTCAGCGCATTTTCTTATCATTAACGATTATATGCGCAGCGGGCGGGTTTGTCAAGGAGTTTCCGCAAATGCAAATCAACCTGCGAGTCAAAAAGAAAAGCGAGTCAAGCTGAAAAGCCAAGTGAGTCAAACTGCGGATCAATCAACTGCTCTTCCGGGATTGAGGCAATCAATGAGAGCATTTCAAGGATTTCATTTCTCAGCGCACCTTTCATGCATTTGCGGAAATAGCACAATGCAGGCCATTTCGCCGTCATGACGATCCAGGCGTACCAGCGCGCCGCCTGCATTTCACTCTCCGTGGCATGATAGATTCGAAGCATTCGGTTCATGTCCTTATTAAAACCGTTGACCGCAAATGTCAGACGGGTCTGAGCGCCTTCCGGCTCCGTATGCTTTTCGTCGTAGTCAAATCCCGCCAGATTTACAAGCTGGTTGACGATCACTTCCGTACCCGCCAGATTGAAATCAATAAACCCAATAAAACGCTCATTTTCATCAATCAGAACATTCGAGAAGTTTTCATCTCCCTGAAATACACACCGCGGTAAGTTTCTGTATACCGCTTTCAGATTCTTCCGAACCTGCGCATGCCTTTCAATGAGCCTTTCAGCGAGACAGTCTTCCTTTTCTGACCGCAGCAAAACGATCAGCTGATTGAAGTTGTCTTCTTTTTCATCGATCCCGTTTGGAATATCAAACGGGCTGAGATCAAACAGACTGTACATGCCCATCGTTTCCGACAAGTCTACGCCGCTGTATTCTGCCGCAAATCCTGCCACGCTTTCCTGAACCTCATGCACCAGCCGTTCCCCATCCGCCAGCTTTTTATCTCCCGCAAGCGGCCGGTCAATATATTCGGACAGATAACAGATCATCTGTTTCCAGGGATGAAGGAATCTGCCTTCGGAATCAGCAAGGAACTGCGGACACAGGATACCCAGAGCGTGATAACGCTCAATCAGTCTGTGCAGATCGTTCATTCGCTTTTCTGTCATTCCCGGCGCGTTGCAGAATCTGAGTACCCATTTACGGTCAATGATATAGTTCAGACGGATGTCTGAGGCCTCATGCGTGGAATCAATAAGCTGTACGGTTTCGAAGGTCCGAATATCAAATGCGTTTAACTCTGTGAGAATATCCGAACGTTGAGGAATATCTGTCCCTGCCGGAAAATTTTCACCTCCATGGAACATTTCCGTGCTATCCGTCATGATACTTCTCCCCTTTACAAGTGCGATAGTCAGCTTCTCTTATTGCCGCATACTCAGTATATCACATTGATGAAAGGGCAACTATGACTCTTTTATTTTAAAAAGAAATCTGTGAAAACTCCAGTATATAGTTTCAGACTTGCAAGTCGAAAACTTTATATAATTATGCTTTTTTGACATTAATAGCCGAAACTTTCAAGTGTTCATAAAAGCTCCAACGCATAGATCCTGTGCCTTACAATTCCCTCAAAATAATAGAAATAATCCTCCGGCGGATCGGTCTCCTCCACCAATACGCCTCCCAGCTTCTCGATAGTCTTATAAGATGGAACATTGTCATAGTCGCAGGTGAGATAGAGTTTATTCATGCCATGCGCCCTGGCCACGTCAAACACCATCCGACAGGCCAGCAGCGCATAATGGTGTCCCCGATATTCCTCATCGACCTCGTAGCCGATATTGCCGTTATAATAGGAATGATAATTCTCCCCCAGCCGGAGGCTGATCTTCCCGACCGCCGCATTCTCCGACTTTAGGATCATATCCCACCAATAGAAAGGCAGATCGCCGTTTTTAGGCTCAAAAACGCCGATCAGGCGAAGATTCAGGATTTCTCCGGATATATAAAAGAATTCTTCCTGAAATATCTTCTTCTCCACAATGTTTTCGCGCTCTCCTCGAATTAATCTATACCGTCTTCTTTACTGCCACCGCCGTAAATTCTCCCGGCAGTTTCTCATCCTCCCAGGACGGATGCTCGTCGAACCGCTCCAGACAGAAACCGTTTCGCAGGATCGAATTGATAATTTCGCTGACCGTATATTTCCGATACTTACATTTGGGCATCTTCGCCCGTTCCTCAGGGCTGTAAAATCTGGCGTGGGCCATCTCCCCTTCGAACACTTCCGTGGAAAAATAGCTCATGGAAGGCTGTTCCAGCTTCAGGCTGTCCATAATCTTGGTAAATGGATGGAAATCGCTGCATATCATTTTCCCGCCCGGCTTCAGCAGAGAGTACATGACCTTCATGAATTCGTCGATATCGTGAAAATAGTGCAGCACTCCGCCTTCCATAAATACGATGTCAAAGTAGCCTCCGTATTTCTCCATATCGATCTCCAGGACATCACCAACTTCAAAACGGAGCGGAACACCAGCCGCCGCTGCCGTTTCGCAGGCGTATCTTTTGTTGTCCTCCGAGATGTCGAAGACCGTCACTTCAGCGCCGAGCAGGGCGAGCGGAATGGCTTTCTTCCCGCAGGAACCGCAGATATTGGCGATCCGAACCCCTTCATACCGGTCGAAATAGGACGCATGCCATTTGAGCATCCGGATCGGGTCCGCCATGTCTTTGCGCGCCCGCTCCTCCGGCCTACCGGCGGTCCTTACCCAGAAATCATACGCATCGAATTCCCACGCCTCTTTGTTCTGCCTGCTGTAATCCCTCATCTGTGCGTTCTCCTTTCTTAATTTGCGAATTTGTCCTGTTCATGCCCGGAATCTCCAAACTCCTCTTTCATAAGATCAATAAGACAGCGCTCCGCACGGTCAAGATACGTGTCCTCTTTATAAACTGCGTTCACATCCCACAGATCCGACTCTCCCGCGCAGCGGTAACAGCAGAACCGCTCCGCCCCGCCCAGGACTTCGACAGCCCGCTCCGGAACGATCGTTACTCCAAGCCCCGCATCCGCCAGCTGGACGGCGGAAATACAGCTTGACAGCTCCATAATGCGTACTGGCTCAATCTTGTGCCGTTTCAGCACATCGTCCGTCTTTTTGCGGATCGCGTGACCGCGCTTTAACAGAATAAATGTTTCATCCTTCAGAAGTTCAAGACGGACCTCGTCCGTTGTACCGCTATTTAGCATATCGTCCGTCACTGTGCCGGAGCCGGTGACCAGGATCAGCTTTTCCCTGTAGATCGGCTCCGCTTTAAGGCCGACAGCAAGCTCCGCCCGGCTGCCGGGAATAATATAGAAACGGATCTCGTCCCGCTGAAGCTGGCCAAACAGTTCATCGGATTTCGCCTCACTGAGACGGACTTCGACGCCGGGGTACTGTTCGCGGAACTTTTTCAATACTCTCGGAAGCATGTATCCGGCCCGCTCCGTGGGAATTCCAAGCCGGATCATACCTTTTTCGCCGCTTGTCACGTCCATCAGCTCGTGGCGCAGATTATCGTTGAGGCTTAAGATTTTTCTCGCCGTCGCGACATATTTCTCGCCGGCGTAGGTGAGCGTCAGCGGATAATTCTTCCGTTCAAACAGTTTCGCTCCGGTCTCCTTCTCCACCTTTGAAACGATGGCGCTCAGAGACGGCTGAGAGATATAGAGTTTCCTCGCCGCAGCGGTGATACTGCCGCAGTCGGCGATCGTGGTGATATAGGTCATTTCCCGAAAATCCATACGCAGGGTCCCCGCTTTCCGTCAGGATACGCGCCTGACACGATTTATTATACATGAAATTCATTGTCTTGCGGTATTTTTTTATTCATCGGCGCAATTTATTTGTCCGGACAATTATCTGTTCCCCCAATTACCTAATCAAGGAATTATTTAACTGCGTAATATCCAGCAACATAATTATCCTGTCGCTCGAATAATTACCCTACTCACATAATTGCCTGGTCAGATAATTTCCAAATATTATCTGACCAGGCAATTACCTCACCAAGATTATTTGCTCACAAACTTGTCTGCGCAGTTATCTTCCTGCATAATAGTTGATTAGGCAGCCGCTGGTTAAAATACGTCTCTCTTCATCCGTTAGTGTGCCAAGCGTACAGCAAACCGCTTCCACGACAGAACCATCCGCGTCAAGCACCTGCAGTTCAACCTGCTCCGCCCCATTTTCAATCTGCCCACGGATATCTCTCAAAAACAGATACGTCCCGACCGGAAGCTCCGGTTTCTCCTCAACTTTAAGCGGCAGCAGCCCCCAGTTGATCAGATTGGAGCGGTAACGCTTCGTCGCGTATTCGCCCGCCAGATTCGCAAAGCCGCCGAGAACCTTCTGGGAACTCGCCGCCTGCTCGCGCGAGGAACCGTCGCCGATCGAATCGCTCACCATCACGCCGCCGAAGGTGATGTCCCGCGCGTCGCAGCCGCATCTGTCTGCCAGGGTGCGAAGCAGTCCGTCAAGTTCCGGATCGCCGGAAAGAGCCTCCTGATCTGCATTTCTCTTCCGCTCCAAATCACGAACCTTCTTCGCCCGATCAACATAATCCGCGTCACGGCTCGCCATCATGTAACCTGATATCTTCTCCGGATTCGAGCGGAACGAAGACGCCTCGCCCGATGGGATCAGTTCGTCTGTCGTAACAAAGCCGTTATAGGCCCCCGTCACCCGCAGAAGCAGATGCTTTCCAAGCGCCTCCATCTCCGGCCAGTCCGCGATGTTCGGACCCATGACCGGCTGCTCCGCTTCGTTCGTTTTCCCGTAATGATCAAACACTTGATTTTCATAGATTCTCGGATCAAAACGGTGTTTCGCCCTCCGATAGGAAACATCCAGCTCTGTCGCCGCCGTAAGCCGGCCGCCGTTTCGGACCGTGGCTGCGATTGACCGCGCGTCCATCAGGCAGACCGCCGCCATCTGCCCTTGGCCGGGCTTCGAACCCTCCCGGTTCGGATAATTTCGCGTCACATGCCGGATACTGATCTGGTTATTGGCCGGCACGTCGGTCACGCCGAAGCAGGGGCCGCAGATCGCCGGGCGTAGCGTCGCACCGCAGACCGCAAGCTCAGCCGCGATTCCCTGGTTCATCAGATCTTCCATCACCGGCATGCTGGCCGGATTGATCCCAAGAGAGATCCCGTTTCCGGGAATGGCGCAGCCCTTCAGGATATCCGCCATCGCCGCGATGTTCTCAAACATGCCTCCGCTGCATCCGCTGACAAGCGCCTGGTCTGCGTAAAACTCCCCGTCCCGGATATGGCTCATAAGGGAGAACGGTTCGCCTGCATCTCCTTTGATCCTCTGTCCTTCGGCCTCCACCGTTCTGATGACGTCGGCCATATTCTCCTTAAATTCCCGGATCGGCATGGCGTTGCTCGGATGGAACGGCAGCGCGATCATGCATTCCACCTTCGACAGGTCGATCTCGATCATCGCGTCATAATACGCGCCGTTTTCCGGGCGCATTTCCCGGTAATCGCCGCCGTGGCCGTGCTCTCTCAAATACTCCTCCGTCTTTTCGTCAGTGCGCCATATGCTGGAGAGCGCCGCGCTCTCGGTCGTCATCACGTCGATTCCCATGCGGTATTCCATGGACAGGTTCGCAATCCCGTCTCCGATGAACTCCAGAACTTTATTCTTGTTAAAATTATTCTTAAATGTGGCCGCAACCAGCGCCAGTGCGACATCCTGCGGACCTACGCCCGGTCTCGGCGCGCCCGTAAGCTTCACGGCGACGACCGGCGGGTATTTCAGATCGTAGGTACGCCCAAGCAGCTGTTTGGCCACCTCTCCTCCGCCCTCGCCGATCCCCATGGTGCCGAGTGCGCCGTAGCGCGTGTGGCTGTCTGAGCCGAGGATCATCCTGCCGCCGCCCGCCATCATTTCGCGCATGTACTGGTGCAGCACCGCACGGTACGGCGGCACGAAAATGCCTCCGTATTTCTTCGCATTTCCGAGGCCAAATACATGGTCGTCCTCGTTGATCGTACCTCCGACGGCACAGAGCGTATGATGGCAGTTGGAAAGCACATAGGGGACCGGAAACTGCCGGATTCCGCAGGCACGCGCCGTCTGCAGGATATTGACATAGTTATTGTCCGGCGATACCAGGGCGTCGAATTTCAGGCGCAGGTTCTCCATATCATTGCCCTGATTGTGCGCTTTGAGGATCTGGTAGGTCATGGTACGGGTGCGGCCCGCTGCTTCATCAAACTGTGAAACTATTTCGGCCGTTTCTTTTTCTCCATTCTGAGAATCGCTGTCGTCACTTTTTTGCTTCCCGAAATGGCAAATGCCATTCACTCTTTCCTGCTCTTTGAAACGAAAAATATTATCTGCATCCTCACGTTCTCCGAAGCATGAAGTACTATTTTTATCCTCGCATTCGCTGGAGCCGAAAACGTCTGCCAATACTTCCCCGTTACTGTTCAAAAACACCCCATGCTCAATCAGCTTTACCATATCGACCGTCTCCTAATTCCTGATATAAAGCGTCCCTTCCATGATCCTGCGCGCCGTCCTCTGGACCGCCACCGCCGGCAGCAAAGTCTCTCCGTCCTTCTCCTCAATATGCGGAACCATGGTCATGACTCCGCTGGGATGACCGATCCGCACGGTCGTCTGCCCCTCTTTCGGAGCGCCCAGCACCCTGTAAAGCAGCGACCCTTTGAGGAAAGCCGCGACAGAGATCGAACTGGCCGACGTAAGCGGGCACGCCTTATGGCACTTAAACACTGAAATGACCCGCGCGCAGACGTCCATTTCATTCTCCGTCACCGTCTGTCCGGCGATATCCGTATAGGCCGACGGTTTTGTGAAAAATCCCACCTTCGGCACCGCCGGAGAATTCTCCGTCGCGTCCTTTAAGTCCTTCGCAAAGCCCATCCTGCAGGCCGCCGTCCCGCGGATCTTCTCCAGAAGTTCGCTGACCTGCGCGTTGCCGTTGATCTCGTCGGGCAGTTCGGTGCCTTTCATGCCGATGTCCTCGGCCCGTACGAGCACCATAGGATTGGATACATCCAGGATCGTCGCCTCAATGGCTCCAAAACCCGGAATCATAAGCGTATCGACTGTGTTGCCGGTCGGCAGGAGCTTTCCGGTTTTGGCACCGGCGGGATTTAAGAAGCTCACCTGCAGCTCCGCCGCGGTCCCATCTACGCCCGCGATGGCGCAGTCGCCTTCCTGTGCGAAGGTCCCGGTCTGCGGATCGATCGGCACGGTCACGTTGATGTATTTGTCCGTATTGCGGTTCAGCATCCGCACCGTGGTGACCGGTTCCGTGACCGGCACCATTCCTTCCTCTACAGCAAAAGGCCCTACCGCGGAGGTCATATTGCCGCAGTTGGATTTATAATCTACCTTGCTCTTGCCGACGATGACCTGACCCACCAGATATTCCACATCCACATCCGGTTCCGTACTTTTCCAGACGACAACGATCTTATTGTTGGAGGACACGGTTCCGCCCAGACCGTCGATCTGTTTGGGATCCGGATCGCCCATGGCCTGCAGGAAAATGCTGTCCCACTCCGCGCGGTCCGCCAGAAGATCCTCTTTCCGGAACATGCAGCCTTTGCTCGTGCCGCCGCGCATAAATACCGTTCTGAATTTTCTCATGCCTGTTCTCTGCCTCCGCTGAAATTTTCTTATTTTTGTCTCTGTCGATATTTTCTTACTTTTATCATCACCGGCATTTTCTTACCTTTATTTCCACCGGTATTTGCCTGTACTTATACGGGGAACGCCCGAAAGAACCGCCCTAAATCAAGACTGTTCCGAACGTTCCCCGCGCCGCATTTCTTTTATTTCTTTAACTTATCGACCGTCTCCAGCAGGTAATCCGTGAACTCCGCCGCGCTGGCGCCGTCCACATCCGTGGTGACGACCACTTTCCTCTCGCTGACCGTACAGATATCCAGCGCCTCGTCGAGGATTGCCTTGCGGTCCGCGTAACCGATATGCGCCATCAGCATGCCGGCCGCGCGGATCAGAGAGCAGGGATCCGCGTATTCTCCTCTGCCGTGGCTCATGAGAAACGGCGCCGTCCCGTGGATCGCTTCAAACATCGCGTATTTATTGCCGATGTTGGAGGAGGAGGCCGTTCCCAGACCGCCCTGGTGCTCGGCGGCCACGTCGGTCACGATATCGCCGTACAGGTTCGGCAGGACAATGACCTCGATCCCCTTTCCGAACTCGGGATCCATCATCTTGGCTGCCATCGCGTCCACCAGGCGCTCCTGGATCTCGATCTCCGGGTACTCCTCGCCGACCTTGCGGACCGCCTTTATGAAGTTTCCGTCGGCCAGCTTCACGATGTTTGCCTTGGTAACGACCGTCACATTCTTCTTGCCGTTCTTTCTCGCGAACTCGAACGCCGCCCTGGCGATCCGCTCGCTGCCCTGGCTGGTCTGCACCTTAAAGTCCACGGCCAGATCGTCATTGACCTGGATGCCCTTGTTGCCCCAGATATATTCGCCTTCGATGTTCTCGCGGAAGAACGTCCAGTCGATGCCTTTCTCCGGGATACGGATGGGACGCACCGCTGCGAACAGCTCCAGGCCGCGGCGCAGAAGGCTGTTGGCGGATACCAGGTTCGGCCACGGCTCGCCGGCTCTCGGCGTGACCATCGGCCCCTTGATCAGCACATTGCATTTTTTGATCTCTTCAAATACGTCGTCCGGCAGACTCTGCAGCTTCGCCGCACGGTTCTCAATCGTCATACCTTCGATCGTGCGAAGTTCGATCCGGCCGCTCTCGATCTCCGGCGCAAGGAGATTCTTCAGAACCCGCAGGGCCTGCTTCATGATGATCGGCCCGATGCCGTCGCCCGGAAGCACGCCGACTACGATCTTGTCCAGTTTGCCGAAATCGGTGATCTCCTGATCCGCTTTCATGCGTTCGATCCGTTCGAATTCAGAGCGGATCAGCTCCCCGAATTTTTCCTGCGCCGCGCGGATCTCATTTTCGCGCTCTGTGTTCCTGTCATGTACCGTCTTATTATCCTTCTCCATTTCGAACTGACCTCCTGCTATTTTTGCCGTTTTAACGGCATTTTCTTTCTACGTGTTCTTTGTTATCACTCTTTAATCACGCCCATCTGTTTCAGCTCGTTCTTCAGATAGCGCAGCTGCCCGCCGCTGAGAATGACCTCCGTCTCGCTGTCCGTCAGGTCGATCTTCGCGCGGAACGTGATTCCCTTCGTCTTATCCGTCACGGTAACGGTCCCGGTCGGAATCTGATCGCGGAAGCCCTCGATCTCCAGCATATCCATCTGGTCAATCCGATCATAGTCCGACGGATTCTCAAAGATCATCGGAACGATTCCGTGATTCACCAGATTCCCTTTGTGGATACGGGCCATGCTCTTGGCAATGACCGCCTTGACGCCAAGGTACATGGGATTGATGGCCGCGTGCTCGCGCGACGACCCCTGGCCGTAGTTCTCGCCTCCGACAATGATGCTCTTCCCCAGCTCGCGCGCCCGCTCCGCGAACGTCGGATCGTAGCGGTGATAGCAGTATTTGCTCATCAGCGGAATGTTGGAGCGCATACTGGAGAATTCCGCGCTGGCCGGCGTGATGTCGTCGGTCGTGATGTTGTCGACTGTCTTTAAGCTGACCCGGCATTCCAGATGCTGCTCGGGCGCTTCCGGGACGGGCAGCGGCGCAATGTTCGGCCCGCGGACGATCTCGACCTTCGCCGCTTCCGCAGCCGGCAGCGGTTTGATGATCATCGAATCGTCAATCGGATATGTATCCGGCTCCGTGATCCCGGCGAGTACCGCCACATCCGCGCCCATGATGTCCTCCGCCGATGAAAATGTTCCGGTGACGGCGCAGGCCGCCGCGCTCTCCGGGCTCACCAGATAGACCTTCGCGGTCGGATTCCCGGCGCGGCCCTTAAAGTTCCGGTTGGTGGTACGCACGGCGACGCCGTCCGTGGCCGGAGACTGGCCGATTGCGCAGCAGGGGCCGCAGGCGATCTCCAGCAGACGGACGCCCGCGTCGATCAGCATTTCGATATAGCCGTCCTGCAGCAGTTTCTTGTAGATCTGCTTGGAGGATACCGCGCAGGTACAGCTGACGTCCTCATGAACATGGCGGCCCTTCAGCACCAGCGCTGCTTTCGCGATATCCGCATAGCTCGCGTTGGTGCAGCTGCCGATCAGTACCTGCTGTACTTTCTTCTTCTCGACCTCGCGGATCGTCGTCACGTTGTCCGGCTGGTGCGGGCAGGCGATCAGCGGTTCCAGAGCGCTTAAATTGATCTCGATCTCGCCGTCGTAATCGCAGCCCTCGTCCGGCTTAAGCTCCACGTACTCGTCCTCTCTTCCCTGCGCCTTCATGAATTTACGCACCTGCTCGTCCGCCGGGAAAATGGATGTCGTCGCGCCCATCTCCGCGCCCATATTGGCGATCGTTGCGCGAGCGGGAACCTCCAGCGTCTCCACGCCCGGGCCGACGTACTCGAAGATCTTTCCCAGGCCGCCTTTCACCGTGTTGCGGCGCAGCATTTCCAGGATCACTTCCTTGGCGTTCACGCCCGGACGAAGCTTTCCGGTAAGATTGACTTTGATGATCTGGGGCATCTTAAGGCGCATCGGAACGCCGGTCATCGCGGTCGCCACGTCCATCCCGCCCACGCCGATGCACATCATGCCGATGGAACCGCCGTGCGGGGTATGGCTGTCGCCGCCCATGGACAATTTCCCGGGCGCTCCAAAGCGCGCCACATGGACCGCGTGGCAGATCCCATTGCCGGGGCGCGATACATGAACGCCGAATTTCTTCGCCGCGGACTGAAGATAAATGTGGTCGTCCGGCGTCTTGTTGTCGAGATACAGCAGATTGTGGTCCAGATAGCTGACACTGGTCTCGACCTGCGTCCGGTCAAGTCCGATGGCCTCAAACGCCAGATAGGTCATGACCGCGTTGATGTCATGCGTCAGGGTCTGGTCAACCTTCAGATAGATCTCCTCGCCCGGCTTCATTTCCGACGGCTTGGCCAGATGCGCTGAGAGGATCTTTTTGGATAGGTTCTGCGGCATAGCGGTTCCTCCTTTGGAGCGGTTTTTATTTTTACTGATATCATAATAGCAGATTTGGAATTATAAGTAAAATATATAGTTTGATATATTATCTATATGAATTTTCCTATGACTGTAAGTTGCAAGCCGAATTTTCCTATGATTGTGAATTTAGATGTATATCTTATAAAGGCAGGGAGTCTCCCTCTCGGTAGTCTCCCTGCAGATATTTTCATACAAGCGGTATTTCAGTAATGCCTTTCACGTTACTCCGTATAATACTGCGCCTGCGCGTTCCAAAGCTCATAATATTTCCCGGCTTCCTCCGCGACAAGCTCCTCATGCGTTCCTCTCTGGATGATCCGCCCCTCGTCGAACACCGCGATCTCGTCGCAGAACTTGCAGGACGACAGCCGGTGCGAAATATAGATCGCGGTCTTATCCCCGGCGATCTCGTCGAATCTGCCGTAGATCTCCGCCTCCGCGATCGGATCCAGCGCCGCGGTCGGCTCGTCCAGGATGATAAACGGGGCGTCCTTGTAAAGGGCCCGGGCGATGGCGATCTTCTGCGCCTCTCCGCCGGATATTTCCACGCCGTTCTCCGTAAAATCCTTATAAAGCTGGGTATTCAGCCCGTCCGGCATCGCCGCCAGCCGGTCGCCGAAGCCCGCGTCCGTAAGCGCCCTTCGAACCTTCGCCGCGTCGTAGGACGCGTTTCCCGCCACGTTGCTGCCCAGCGGCTGGGAAAGCAGCTGAAAATCCTGGAATACGACGGAAAATATATTCATGTAATCGCGATAGTTATATTTGCGGATATCGATCCCGTTCAGAAGGATCTGTCCCTCCTGGGGATCGTACAGGCGGCACAGAAGCTTGATAAATGTGGTCTTGCCGCTGCCGTTCTCTCCTACGATCGCCAGCCGCCGGCCGACCCGGAAGCGGATGCTGACGTCCTTAAGCGCCCAGAGTTCGGAACCCGGATATTTAAACGACACATTTCGAAACTCCACATCGTACTGCCGGTCAGACCGCTTCTCCGTGGTCAGGCTTCCCTGATACATGGCGTTGGGAATATCCAGGAACTGAAACGTCGTGTCCAGATATCCGGCATTGGTCTTAAGAATGCCCAGCAGTGCGGTCAGGTTGAAAATACTCTCCGTCATCGCCGTCGCGGCTCCTACATACTGGGTGATGCTGCCCACATCGAAGGCGCCCGCCCAGGCTTTCAGGCATGTAAATACATAGATCGAGCCGGTGATCAGTACACTGATGCAGGTTCCCAGACCGCTGTAGATTCCCATCGGCCCCATTGCCAGCCTCGCCATGACGCCGTCTCCGCTGAAGGACCTGTTTTTGCCCCAGTAAGCGCTGACAAGATTCTGCTGGTTATAGATCCGGATATCCGTTCCGCGGTCTTTCTTTAGACCGATAAATCCGAAAAAGCCAAACAGCCGGTTGCCGAAGGTAGCGTCCTCCGACGCGCTGCTCCAATAGGAGATGGACTTGACATTGCAGACGCCGGCCAGCAGACTTACGACCACCATCAGCGCAGCCAGCAGGAAAATAAATAAGGGGCTGTTTAAGGCGGTGAGCCATCCTGCAGACGCCGGAATCGGAGAGGTAAACAGGCTGACGGTCAGCGCAATCCCTCCCGCGATCCCGGTTATGCTCTTTAAGCCGTACTCGTATACCTGCGGAACGCGCATCATTCCCCAGGATGACCAGTTTTCACTCTCCCGGATCTGTTCCCGGAGATCGTGGGTCTCCTGCTTATCCATATCCGCGTAATCCATGGAGAACATTTTCTTAGCAAATAAAATCTCCTTGCGGCCGTACAGATCGTCGAACAAGGTTTCCTCCCGCTGATACAAAAACGATTTCAGCACCGCGAAAGCTCCGGTGCACGCTACACAGGCTGTGACCCACCGCCACAGTACGTCCGCCCGGCGCAGAAGCGCCAGCTCTTTTAAGATCTGGGCGGAAAAGAATACCGCCGCGTAGGGCGCCAGCGCGTCGACCACCGCGTAAAGCGTCATGACCGTGAAGAATCTGGGGCTTATCCCGGCAAGGAGCTTCCCCGCGCGCAGATGCGCGGCAAGAGCGTGGCTTATCGTATTTCCATGCAGAAAGGATTCTTGTGACGCACTTTCTGTATTCTTCTTCTCTTTCATGTTCAAAACTCCTTTCCTTCCTGATAATAGCGGCTCTGGACCTCAAAAAGCTTCGCGTAAGCGCCGCCCATGGCTAAGAGACTTTCGTGGGTGCCTTCCTCCGCAATGCGGCCGTCCGCAATAAAGATGATCCGGTCGCAGAACCTGGTAGACGCCAGTCGGTGAGAAATGAACACCGAGGTCTTCCCCACCGTCATGCTGTTGTATTTCAGATAAATGTCATTCTCCGCGATCGGATCCAGCGCGGCGGTCGGCTCGTCCAGCATCAGAATCGGCGCGTCCTTATAGAGCGCCCGCGCCAGCATCAGGCGCTGGGTCTGCCCGCCAGAGAACAATACGCCGTCCAGATAGACCTCCCGGCCCACATGCGTATCCAGACCGTCCGGCAGTTCGGCGATCGTCTTGGTAAGGCCCGCTTTCTCCACACAGTCTCTGACTTTGTCATAATCGATCTGCGTGCTGGTCTGGGCGATATTTTCGGCGACCGTCACATCCAGGATCGAAAATTCCTGAAATACCGCGCTGAACAGGCCGTAATATTCCCGACGGTTAAATTCCCGGATATCTGCGCCGTTTAGAAGCACGCGCCCTTCTGTAGGGTCGAACAGGCCGCAGAGGAGCCGGATCAGCGTGGATTTGCCGGCGCCGTTTAAGCCGACGATCGCCAGTTTCTCGCCCGGATGAACGGTCAGATCCAGGCCGCGGATCGTATCCTCTTCGGCGCCGGGATAGCGGAAGGATACATGTTCCAGCCTAAGCTCATATCCGTCCATGGCCGGGATCGGTTTCCCGCCCTCGAAGCGGAAGGGTTCCGGATATTCCAGGAATTCCCGGACGCAGGAAATATCCAGACTCTGCTTGTGGAGCTTTTCCGCCTGCTGAAGGATCCCCATGACCCATTCGGTAAAGCCCGTGACCGCCGTAAAATACAGAAGAAATTCCGATACGCTCAGGCCCTCGGCCAACGTCATATGGATCAGGTATACATATGCGATACCGTTGCGGGCCGCTGTCATCACCGCCTCCGTAATATCCGAAAGGAGCCGCACATGCTCCGCCTTCAGCCGGAAGTCCAGATAGACGTCGTGGACGTTATCCAGAAGTTCATTTAACCAGTTCTGCAGCCCGAAGATACGGATATCCTTCGCCAGCTCGACCGATTCCGATTTGCCGCGGATATACTGCTTCTTCGCGTAATAGACATCTTCCGCCTCCCGGTGGGCGAACATCCAGTTGTCGCTGTAGCGGGCGACCAGGAAGCCTGCGATGCAGGTGACGACGACCGCCGCCATCAGCGTCAGATCCAGATGGGAAAGGATCGTCAGATAGATCAGAAGCCCGCCGGTGTTCTGCAAAAGCAGCGTGATCGTCTGCCAGATCAGCTCCGTCGCTTCCCGGTTGTTGTCGCACGCCGTATGCGCTTTATCACGAAGTTTGATAAAATCCGCGTCCAGCGTGTTGGGAAAGGACGTGGTATTGCATTTATAGCCGATCATGCCGATGATCACGGAACGCACGTCCACCCGCGGAAACATCGTATTTTGCACAATGTAATCCTTGAGACCCAGCGTCACAAACAGCGCCGCGGTGAAAAACAGGATCGTTCCCAGGAGAGCCCCCATCCCCGCGTGCTCTTCCACGCGCCGCAGAATTTCCGGCGCGATATACAGCTGCGACAGATTGTAAAGGATCTCCAGCGCCGCCGTCAGCACGCAGAACACGAGGACCCGCTTCCGCGTTTTCCAGGCTATCTTCACCATCCACCAGACATTTTGCGGGACGGTGTATTTGGGTTTTGATTTTTCATTCATTTTCTCTCGCCTCCTGGGCAGAGGATAACATAAAACATCGTCCCCGGAACATTTCGGGGACGAATCGTCGCTTTCGGGGGATGAAATGCACTTATTTCTGCGGCAGCAAAATCTCAGTCGTAAACGCCCCGTCCTCGCTGTTGCGGCTGATGTAGCCGTCCAGGCGCTCCACGATCGCGTCGATCCGGACGAGCCCGAAGCCATGGCCCTCGCCCTTGGAACTGCGGAACAGGCCGCCCTCTTTCTTCAGTTTCTTTCCGCCGGTGAAATTGGTGAAGGAGATATAAAGCTGCGTATTACGCATATCCATATATACGCGGATGATCCGCTTCTCTTCCGGCAACTGCATGCTGGCTTCGATGGCGTTGTCGAACAGATTGCCGATAATGCAGCAGAGATCGATCTCCGACGATTTCAGCTTCAGTGGGACAAATGCGTCGGCGACCACCTGGATGTTCTTCGACCGGGCCAGGGATATCTTGGAATTCAGGATCGCGTCCGTCATCGGATTACCCGTCTTAACGACCGTATCGACTGTCGTCAGATCCTCATCCAGCAGATCCAAGTACCGGACGATCGCATCCCAGTCTTCCGCTGCGGCGTAGGCCTTCATCGTCTGGATATGGTTGCGGTAATCGTGCCGCCAGCCGCGGATCTGACGGTACATATTGTCCACTTCACGATAGTGTGTCTCGATCAGCTCCCGCTGGTAAGCGGCAATCCGCTTGTCGATCTGTTTCGCAAACAGTCCCATCTGGTGTCACCTCTTTCGTCCATATGTCCGGTATCTCCCGACCGCAATCTTCATAAAGAAAGCGCCCGTTCCAATGCTTCAGTCTGCCGCTGCACCAGTTCCGAAATTACGGGTACGCCGGAATCGTAATAATGGCTGATTTCTGTATATAATTCGTAAAACGCCCGCTTCACAGGGAAATCAGGAGAAAGCTGACATTTCTCGGCATAGCGTTTCAGCAGTCCCCAGGCTTTTCCATT
Organism: uncultured Lachnospiraceae bacterium; assembly: GCA_947589095.1. GTDB lineage: Bacteria > Bacillota > Clostridia > Lachnospirales > Lachnospiraceae > UBA3402. Next base: position 47,189 of record CANQBX010000004.1, on the reverse strand, counting down.
GGCATTATCCAACTGGTACAGATCGTACTCACTGTCAGCCCAGCAACAGCCGTAAGGATCTATCACCGCGAAGGCGCTGCTTTTATCCGAAGTAAGCAGAATATTCCACGTATTGTAATCGCCATGGATCAGGCTGGCCTTTTTAACAGGCCAGGCAAATATCTCATCAAAACAACGGATCGATCTTTCAAAAATATCCAGGACATTTTCCGTTAGTTGTCCCTTTTCATGAAGCGCACATGCCTTTTTTACAATGGATCGCGCAATCGGGTAGTAATAGTCCTTCCAACTCGGGCAGAAGGTTTCCGCATCCAGCGGTCCAAACCCTTCCGTATGTACCGTCTCATGCAGACTGATCAGATTATCTACAATCTGTTCGCAAATGCGCAGCCGCGCCTCATTCGGAATGGCGGATACGTCCTGATCGCCGGCGCCGACTCCTTCCAGATACTCCATCAAAAGCACATCATATGCGCTATGGGACTGCCCGGCTTCCACTACGCCAAAGACCCTGGGAATCCGCAGCAGACTGTGAGCCGCCAATACGCTTAACTGCCCGGCTTCTTTCGCGGCAAGCCCTGCAAACCGATACAGTTTTGCGACGACCTGCCGGTTTTCGGGAAGCATAACAAGAAACACCTGCCCGTAAAACCCACCGCCCAGATGCCGTATCTCCTCCGGTATCACATGATAAAAATAAAAAATAGTATTTGAAATCGTATCCTGCATCGTAAATCTCCGAAAAACATGTTGAAAACATTCTGGAAATGTTATATAATGTGTTTGACAAGAGAGTCGAAAGCTAGAGTACGCCTAGCCGCCGGCAAAATAGGTGTTACAAAAGTAGCGTCTATCCTACCAAGACAAGGGCGCTACTTTTTGCGTGTCGCATATATAACAAGAGTTGCAACGGCGCAAAGCATAATCACAAACGTAAATAAATCCGCATATGTAATCATAGCACCAGCCCCCTTTCGTAAAGTCCGGCGGCTGACGTAATCGCCCCTTCGGCTCCCTGGTAAAGCACATTATTCTCTTTTATTAACTCACTCCATCTCGATGATCGCCCGGTTCACGCCGTTATATGCCCCTCTGGGCAGCGGAATCGCCGTTCCATCGCCGAGACGGATCTCGCTTTTTGTGACGCGGCTGATCTGCGTCAGATTCACCAGCACGGAACGGCCGGCCCGGAAGAAACGGCGGTCCAGCTCCTTCTCCAGCTCTCCCAGCGTCATTTTCACGGTGAAATCGGCCGCGGCGTGGATCGTCACATAATTGCCGAATACCTCGGCGTAGCGGATCTGATAGATCGGGATACGGATCATCTCGCCGCCGGTCTCGAAGGTCAGGACCTTCTCGTTCTTCGCCAGCTTGTCCGCCGCCCGGTCGAGAACGGCATCAAGCTTTTCTTCCTTCACCGGCTTCATCAGGTAGTGAAGCGCGGCCACGTCATAGCCCTCGGAAATATATTCAGAAAAGCCGGTGATGAAAATGATCTGGATCGTTTCGTTGTCCCGGCGCAGCTTGCGGGCCATCGTGACCCCGTCCATCTCTCCCATCTCGATGTCGAGAAGCAGAATATCGTAATCGCTCTTCTCCGCGTATGCGAAAAGGAACTGCTCGGCGGAGGAAAAGCCTGTAATCTGCGCGGTGTGGCCGGTCTTTTGGACCCAGCGGGTTAGCATGTCTGTTATATACTGTCTATCTGCGTCTGAATCGTCGCAGACTGCGATTTTGTAATTCATGAGGATGCACCTTCTGTTTTTCGGATTTGGGATGACAAGTATGAACGGCGAGTCCGCAGTGCTCATTGCTAACGTGAACAGTATACCATGTCCTCCGGACATGCTCCCTCCGGGGGATGCGCACGGTTCGCTTTGGTGTTTTGTCCTCACTTCGTTCGGACACCGAACCGGCGCGGTATAATCTCTGACGAGATTATACCATGTCCTCCGGACATGCTCCCTCCGGGGGATGCGCACGGTTCGCTTCGGTGTTTGCCCTCCCTTCAGTCGGGCGCGAACCGGCGCGGGTATAATCTCTGACGAGATTATACCACACTTCCGCCTACATTGTATATCAAAAAATCGCCCCCGGATCACTCCGGGGACGAAACTATTTTCACTATATAGCCATATATAACTTGTCAGACGCAATCCGCATTTCCAGGCATTCCGCTCCAAACACAGCCCCATCACATAGACGGCGCATTCGACCTTCTCTGCGTACTCTGGGGGCCCTGGTTTCCCATCTGGTTCTGCGCGGTCCGCTGCGCAGACCTCTGCGACCGGTTGGCCGCATTCGCGGCGGGTTCCGCGATCCCCTGCAGGCCGATCTTCAGCTTCTGGCTGGACTGCACGAACTGTTCCGTTATGGTCTGTATATTCTTAGGAAGCTGCCCGGTGTGCAGCGCCGCATACGCATCCTCGGGCCGGTTCTGCAGGGCCGCATCATTCTTTACAAGCATTCTCAGACTGTCTGTCATCTGCGCACGTTCGGGTCGCATAACGGTAAGATTCTGCTGGCTGCTGAGCAGATTGCACACATAAGACAGTGCGGCGGTATCAGCCAGAATATCTGCCGAATTTCTCTCTGTGTATGCCGGGTTCAATCGATAGTAGGCATCATCATCCAGGGCCGCATCATAATGGGCGGCTACCCGTTTCGCAGGGTCCGCAAGCATTTTCAGATTTTCATAGAACGCCTTGTCTTCCTGGCTCACCTCGATGCCGTATCTTCTTTCATTTTCCTCAAGAGACGCCATTTTCTCATCCGCATAGTTCGAAAACTCACTGAGATAAGCCGCGACGCGGGGCAGGTTCTCGGGATCGTTTAAAATCCTGGCAGCCTCATCCACCCGAAGCGTCTCCGGATGTGCCACGTCGAGAGCGGAAAGCAGTTTATTGCGCAGATTGATCGTCGACAGATTATCTCTGGAAAGACTCATCGATCCGTTCTTGTGATCTTCCCTGGTTTGGTGAAAAGCGAAACCTCCTTCGTAAGAAAACGCACTGTCATCATCCGTCTGCGCAGCCGCGGCCGGAGCAGAGGCTTCCACCGCAGCCACCTGGCTGGCCGCAAATCCTCTGAGAATCTCCGCATGGCGGGCGTCCATATCCCGGTCGGAAGCATACAGCTGCGATGCACGGCGCGGCCGGCTCTTTTGGAAGAAGCCCTCCATGCCCCTGAATGCTTCCAGATCCGCCTGGATCTCCACGACCGTTGGCTGCGGCACGCCCTTTTCCACCGTGAAGCCGATCCGGGATACATGCTCTCTGGCCATGGCGGACGCCTGTACGATGGCCGCCTTACGGTTCTCGTCGTTTACCACGATATGGTTCGAGGTCAGATACTCATCGACGCTCTGGTTTCCTATATGGAACAGCTGGATGGGCGATTCCACCGGATAACCTTCCCTTCGCATCACACGGGCGGTGCGCTGCAGATCAGCCGAATCGAACATCTGCTGAAACGCCGTATCGATATCGCCCCTTAAGGCCGGATCGTACCAGTTGGCGGGCCGGAAAAGCCTGGCGGCGCACTCCTTTGGAAATACCGGCTTTGAAAGCGGTTCTGAATGGCGGAACGCGCTTCCCGGAACATTACCCCCCAGCGCCTGCAAAAGTCCCGGCGACAGCTGTGTATTGGGATCTTTCGCATAAGCGGTCATTTCCTGCAGATAATCCGGTCTTGCCGCAGCAGGTTTGACGCGTCGGACGGTATCATACAGCTTCGTCCCGTCGATCAGATCCGCCAGCTCCGGCAGCGTTCTGGTTCTTTGAAATACCTGGCCATACTGTGCCGTAAGGAAGCGGGCGACCACATCGTCGATCGTACTGTAGGGTTCCGTCTCCGACTGAACCGTAAGCATGGACAGGGAACGAGCCACATCGATCATCGGTTCCAGCTGGTCATGGAATGTATTGTCCCAGGTCTCCCCCGCCGCACTGTTAAGGAACCCTGCCTGAAACTCCGGATTATCCCAGTAGTTCGAAAACAGCTGGGAATAGTCCATGCCGGTCTGCCACATGGTATTCAGTATATAAGCATTGCGGGAAGTCTGCCTATAATCAGACAGATCGACCGGAGGAAGTATCTGCGCCTGCATTCCGCTCATAAGCTCCCGGCAGAACCGTCCAAGCCCGGCGGGATCCGAAGCGGACAGGCTGCTGATACGCGCATTGAGATCCCGGCTTTCTCTGCGCCGCTGCTCTTCATTCTGGTCAGAAAAGATATCATTCACCGTATAGCCTTCCCCAAGCATTCTCAAAATACCAAGGGAAGTCGTCGTCTGGGTCCGGGTGAGCGTCGGGAGCCCGGAGGCTGCCTCCAACTGCTGCAACCGCTCCGTAATTGATCTTCTATCGCCTTCGGACAGCGTTTGTATCATATTATCGGTAAATCCGTAAATTAAATGCAGGTTTTCCTCAGCCATTCCAAATGACTCAAACGGATTGCCGTTCTCCGGCGCTGGCATTGTTGCTGGCATTGCAGATTCCTCCTTTGATCAATTAATCAGTCTTTACAAGCCTTATCTGCATTATAAAATGAGAAGTACAACAAATGTACAACAAAAATGAGTTAAAAATGCCGCTATACCTTCGCCCTGGAAAATAATTTCGCAAGCTCCGCCGCGTCCGCCCTCACGAACGCGATGAATTCATCGATTTCAGCGCGGCATCTCACGGTTCTTCCTCCGCTTAAGACTTCCTTTCCTCCTGCCCGGATCCAGTTCCCATCCGGCAGATAGACGTCCCGTTCAGTTACGCCCTGATCCAGCACCGGCGCAAAGAGGATATCCGGCCCGAACATATACTGGTCGCTTAGACGGTAGCAGTTCTCATCTTCCGGAAAATCGAAGAACATGGGCCGCATGATCGGCTCGCCGGTTTCCGAGGTCCGTTTCGCGCATTCCAGGATGTACGGCTTTAAGCGGTATCGCAAAGAAATGATATCCTTTATGATCTCATAATCGCGCTCACCGAACTGCCAGATCTCGTTGTAGCCGCCGCCGTCGCAGATAATGCCGGGATAGCGGTCTTTATAATAAGACTGCTTCAGCCGCGTGCCGTGGAGCCGCATCACCGGGCAGAACAGGCCGAACTGGAACCAGCGGACGATCAGTTCGCGGAAATATTCGCTCTCCGTGTCGCCGTTAAAGAACCCGCCGATGTCGGAATTCCACCACGGGATCCCGCACATGGCCATGGAAAGCCCGGATACGACGCTGTTGCGCAGCTGGGTGAAATCGGAATTGATGTCGCCATTCCAGACCAGCGCGCCGAACTTCTGGCTTCCCGGGTACGCCGCGCGGGTGAGAAGCACGACTTCATCCTCGCCCTCGGATTTCAGCCCGTCATGGAAGCATTTCGAATAATAATATGGGTACAGCAGCCCGCTCTCCGCCATATTGCCGGCGTGGGTCTTAAAGTTGTTCCACTGCTGCGGATGGATCTCCGGCTCCGCCTCGTCCAGCCAGAAGGTGCGGATCCCGTATTTGATATAAGTCTTTCGGATCTGCTCCCAGACGTACTTGCGTGCTTCCGGATTCGTCATATCCACATAGGTCTGCTGGCCCCAGAAATCGAAGGTGCCGTACTGGCCGTTTTCGGTGCGAATCAGCATGTTGCGCTCGTTCATCTCCCGCCAGTTGCGGCTGTTCGGGTTGATCGTCGGCCAGTAGGACACCACCGGCCGCATTCCCATTTCCTTCAGTTCCCGGATCATTGCCTCCGGGTCGGGCCAGTATTTCGGGTCGAAATCGCAGTTGCCCTGCTCGCTCCAGTGGAAATAATCGATCACGATGGCATCGACCGGAATCCCGCGGCGATGGTACTCTCTCGCCACTTCAAGAAGCTCCTCCTGGGATTCATAACGGCACTTCGACTGCCAGAAGCCGGCCGCCCACGCAGGCATCGCGGGCGCGAAGCCGGTAAGCCTGCAGTAGGTATTCATCACCTGCGCCGGCGTCTCGCCCACGAAGACAAGATAATCCGCCTGCCGGCAGCAGTCCGCCGTCCAGACCGTGTGATTGAAGCCGAATTCGACGCGGCCAGGGGAAGGATTGTTCCACAGAAAGCCGTAGCCGAGAGAGGAATAAATGACCGGCACCGTGGATTTCGTGTTCCAGTGGGCCAGATCGTAGGTACAGCCCTTGCGGTCGAAGAAGCCCTGCTGTTCCTGACCAATTCCGTAAATATGCTCTTCCCGCGCGTCGAAATTCACGCGGATCCGGTAGTTTTCGCCTGCAATATGCGCATAGCGGGTGACCATGTCCGCCTCTTCGTGGGTGGAAAGCACCGTCTCCCCGCCGCGCCTAAACTCGATCCGGCAGCCGGACCAGGATTTTGTGAGGATCACGGTGAGAAGGCCGTTACGGATCACGCCGCGGTTCACATCGGACGAGAGCTCTGCCGGTTCCTTTTTCAGGACGCCGCCGCAGTCAAGAAGTGCCTCCGCTTCGCAGAGCTCCGGCTCGTTAAGCGTCCATTTCTCATCGGAAAATCTCGTGCTGCGGGACGCCCTGACGCGGACACAGTTCACGCCGTAAGGCTCGATCCATACATTTTCATCGCGGGTCTGAAACAGCAGACCGTTTTCTTTTATCTGTATCATTGATTGCCCCTGATAGATTTGATATCATTGTCAACGCTCAGCTCACTGTGCGACTGTTCTTTTGCAGGTTTATTCGCAGTACTTCATCATCGCTTCCACGATCTCCGGGTACGCGAATGTGCAGTCGCTTCTGCGGAATATCCCGAAGTTCTCGCCATTTCCCGCGAAAGCGTTGTTATCCCACCAGCAGCAGCTGATCCGCCGTGCCCGGGCCGCCGCTATATAATAGGCTGTAAAATCAACTCTCGCCTGCGTATTGCCGCCCTTGTCCCTGGCGCCGAATTCATCGATCACGACGCCGGTGCCGTTCTTCACGTATTTTTCAAACAGCGTATCCATCAGCGTGTCGATCTCGGACGTGCTTGCGCGTCTGTCCATGCTCCACTTGGCCGTACTGCCCTTTTCATCCTGCGGCTGCAGCGCGAAATCATAGGGCGTATAGGCGTGGACCTCCACCAGGATCCGGTTCACATTTCCTTCTGCGTCCTTCGGAAGTTCAAAATACTCGTTGGAAGCGCCCTGCAGGGACGCGTCGTAGCCCGGCACCAGCAGATAGCGGTCCGCGTTATGGGAACCGGAAGCCCGCACCGTGTCGACAAAAAGCTGATTGTACTCGTTAATGAGTTTTACCGCTTCCACACACTCATTCTTCTTCAGATCCAGCCACCACTCGTAGTTGGTTCCCACAAGACGCGGCTCGTTTAACGACTCCATGAGCAAATGCTCGTCATAATCCGCGAAACGCTGCGCAAGCTGTGTCCAAATTGACTTGATATACGCTTTGGACTGTTCCGCGTACTCCTGTGACGGGTACATATATCCGGTGAAATTGTCGTGGTGGATGTTGAGGATCACATACATATCGTTATCCATCGCGTAATCTACCACCTCCTGCACGCGGTCCAGCCACTGGGCGCTAATGGTATAGCTGCCGTCGTCCGACACATGATTGTGCCACGACACCGGAACGCGGAGCGTCTCAAAACCAGCGGCCTTGATCGCATCGATCATTTCTTTCGTCGTCTTGACTCCGCACCACAGAGATTCGAAGGCCATTTCATCCTGCATATTCTGATCGCTGCCGGCGTCAAAGGTATTGCCCAGATTCCAGCCGACTTTCATTTTTTCTGCGAAATCAACGGCTGAGGTATCCGCCCCTTCATTCAACGTACGCTTCTCCATGCGGATCTCCGGCACGCCGACAGCCGGGGCTGCGCTTTCATGATCCTTCATATCCGCGTCCTCCCTTTCATCTCTCTTCTCCTGTGCGTTCTCCCCCGCTGTCTCCGTTATCTGCTGCACATTTCCTGCTTCTGTTTCCTGTCCGGCAAGTTTGCCGTCTGCGCTGCCATGCACCGTCCCGTCCAACTCTCCATCCAACGCAGAACGCAGCCGGTCCTGAAGCATGTCCGCCACTTCCTCATAAGAAACGAGGGATGTTTCCGCCGCGTCGCTGCCAGCGTCACAGCCTGTATTCGTCAATATCATGGCACCTGCCAGACACATGATCAAGAATCTCTTTTTCACATTGCATCGGCCTCTCTTTCCTTCGGATATTCGTTTTTATTTTTTCCGTACAAAAGCCATCAGCTGCTATATGCCAGACATATTTCCACACATAATTCTGTCACTCTGAAAGCAATCGAGAATCATTTATTATTTTCGAAATAACGGGCCATAATGTCTCCCCATCGCTCCGCAATCTGCTGCACTCCTTCCAGCGAAGGATGAACCATATCCTGCGAAATAAAGTCTTCCCGGTCAAGCAAGTCGAGTCCGTCCGTAAAAATGAGCCGCTCAGAGGCATATTCCGCGACGATCCTGCGGCAGTCAGCCGCAGTTGCCTGCTGTTCGCTATTGGAAATTCCGAAAATACTGGTGGCGAAAACCGGTCTTGGATCCCGAGCTAAGATCCGGGTAAACACATCCACCCGCTCCTCAAATTCCTTCAGGTCCGTGACATTCTTCAGCAGATTGACGCCCATTTCCACGGATGCGAAGTCCCAGTCTTTCCGGGAAATGATATACTCGGCCATAGCCGGCTCCAGAAACGCCGTGCCTGCAAAGCCAAGATTCAGATAATCGCATTTGAGCCGCTGGGCAATACGGAACGGATAACTGTAAGGCTGCACCAGGGCCAGGCTTCCGTGGGTAATGGAGGAGCCGTAGGCCAAATAAGTTTTGGCAGGAAGCTCATCCTTTCGCGGCGGGACGATCTCGCCTTCGCAGTCCACGAAATAGCACAGGCCGTAAGGCAGCACGATCCGGATGATCTCCGGCGAGAACGGCAGCTTTTTCTCATCGGTGATCCGGCGCAGATTATCCAGATTCGACGGTTTGGGAATCTCGATCCAGGTCGGCGACGTTCCGATCACCTTCGTGGACCATTTCCAGCCGCCCTGGAAGGACCCCATGTAGATACACGCTACCTGCGCTTCATCCATTTCGTCTGCCTGCAGGCAGATCCGTGCCTGATCGCCTATAAGCCGGAAGCGCAGTTCTACCCCCGTGGAATAAAAGGCACTTCTCGTCCGAAGGACAGGGTTGACCTGTTCGCGGAGAGACGCCGGAATCCGGCTCATGGCCAGGCCCTTTTCACAGGGGATCAATTCTTCTACGTTGTGAAATTCGATATCTCTGTAGATCATGATTTATTCACCTCTGCAGCACCGCTTTGTTCGACAATTCGTTCATGCTATGGTAATATACACATTTCCTATTTAGCTTATCTGCTCACACAGACTCCGTATGAACCGAAACCTCACTGCGTTCTTCAGTACCAGTCACTGAGAATGGGTAAAAGCCGCAAATTTATGATCTTATATGTGCCTTAAACCTGTAAATTCCGCGACTACTCATGCAGTCTCCGTATGATCCGGAACAGCACCGCGTTCTCCATCACCAGCGGCTGCGAGTGGGCAAAGAACACGATCCCGTCCGTCGGCGCCGCAATGCTGCTTAGTACCTCCCCCTCGCAGGGATCGATGATATCCGCCATGATCTCGCCCATATGGATCTCCTCGCCTGGCTCCACTCGACGGCGGAAGATGCCGGCCTCATTGCTGCGCACGTTCATCAGCTCCTCCTCATGGATCGTGGTCGCGATAAAGCCTGCGTGGCTGTTATAGCGGATCACGCCCATGCGGGTCAGGAACCGCAGCACCGCCGCCACCGCCTGGCGGGCCGACGCCTCGTCGATCTGATCCGTCGCGTTCGTATAGACGGAAAATGCGTTGGTGTTCCAGATCTGCCAGTTGTAATTCAGGGTCAGCGTGTCCACCGGTCTGGGCTTGCGCAGCACCACATAGGGGAGTCCGAACAGATTGGCCAGGCTGGCGTTTTCATAGCCGGTCTCCATCATCCGCACATGGGGCACGAAATTGCCGCGCATGTAGAAACTGGCAAACTGGATGCCGTAGTTATACTGCTGTACCACCTCGAAAAGCCCCGCGGCGATCCGCTGGGTCGTCTCGCCCTGGTCGTAGCCGGGGAACATCCGGTTAATGTCCGTATTGTCCACGGGCCAGAAGCGCTTGCCGATGTTCATTGCGGAATGGTTCACCGACGGGATCACCAGGATCTCATTATTGGCGACCAGATTGCCGTGCTTTTCCAGATCCCGCAGGGCCCGCACCAGCTGGCTGCAGATATACATCTGCTGGACTTCATTGCCGCGCAGCGAGCCCACGATGCAGGTGGATTTCTCCCCGATGCCGAAATGGTAACCATAGATATTCAGGGCGTCCCGGTATGTATTCTCCATACGGAAGATCAGTTCTTTTCTCATCTGAATTCACCTCCCAGCACTCTGGCGATCAGGGAGCCGCTGTTAACGATCGGATACTCCCGCAGCGTAAATACCATACCGTCGAACGGCGCGTAAAGCGTCTCCTCCACCTTGCCCTCCAACGGATTAAGGATCTCGCCGATGACCTCGCCCTTCTTGATGTGCATCCAGTGTTCCACCTTCGGGATGAAGATGCCGGGGCGGTTGGCGTTGATGAAGCCTACCTGCCCGTCGGAGGAAATGATCGGCTCCTTCGGCGTGATCACCGGCCCGTCCCAAATCCCCAGATCCTTCATCAGGCAGAAAATACCATCGATAAGCTGATTGCCGTAATCCAGCGTGATGCGCATGCCCACGCCCATTTCCACCACCAGCGTGGGAACGCCGGCCATATTCATCGTGTGGGCCAGCGTGGATTCCAGCACCGTCGCCGCCGCGTGGATCCAGACGTAATCCACATTCAGGCGCTTTGCGTATGGCAGCAGATTATCCGCCGTCATCTCGCTGACGCGCACCTGCGGGATCTCCCGCAGGAAAATATTGCTGGCGTGGATGTCGATGCAGAGATCCGCGCCGCTTAAGTCCTTCACGATCCGGTTGGCGATCTGCTCCTGCACCTGACCGTCCTCGCTTCCCGGGAAGATCCGGTTCATATCCAGATCGAAGGTCGGGATGCCCCGGGTGATGGAATCGATCCCTAAGGGATTCAGCGCCGGATAAACGTCCACGATCCCTTTCAGATGCTCCGGCTGGCTGTTCAGCCGGTGGATCAGCTCATAGCACACATACTGTCCCTCCAGCTCGTCGCCGTGGGTGCCGGTGACGATGCAGATCCGTTTCTCGCCGCCGGTCAGGTTCTTCGGGGCGATGGTGGATTTGCGGATCTGAAGCCGCTCATCCACCGGAAGTCCTACGGACACAACTGTCTTGATCATTTTCTCTCTTCTCCATTCTGCCGCGCTGAAGGCGGCGGATTCATTTGATTTCCATGCAGGCAGATTGTCTGAAACGCTCTGCTCGTATTTCCATGCTGAAAAATGCCGGCGGCACGTTTTATGTATTCGGATAATTCCTTACGGCTATTCTATGGTCTTGTACAATTCAAACGCTTTCTCCGCCAGGGCCAGCGTCTCCTCAATGCTTCGGTTCTCATCCCGAAGGATCACAGAAAACCCGGAATTCAGGAAACGGTCATAATTCTCCCGCGTATTGATCCGCATCAGGCAATGCCGGAAATTATCCAGCGCGTACTCCGGGTCCGGCTCTTCCATGATCAGCTGATACAAAAACTGCTTATCCCGATCCGGCCGTTCGAAAAAGCGCCGCACCGAAATCTCCGGATCCGCCAGCATGATCAGGACGTGATCGTGCTCCGCGACCGTTTTCAGCGTCTCGATCGAGATATTCGTATCCACGAAGACCGGCTTTTCCTGCGTCCGCAGTTCTTCCAGGATCCCCAGTTCCAGAATCTCGCATTCCTTACTGGTGCGCCGGATCCACGCCTCGTATTCATCCGGCGTCCTTCGGATGAAATCGTGCCAGTCCTCCAGATCTCTGGTATAGGTCAGTCCGGGGAATTCTTCCCTATTCAGTTCCGACAGAAGACGATTGTGATAGTTTTCCTCGCAGGCGATCCCATTGTATTTTTCAGCCAGCAGCTTGACCATCGTCGACTTCCCGGCATAGGCGGTTCCATTGACAAAATAAACATCCTTAAACGCGCTCATTTCTTCCTCTCATCCCGAACCGCCCGCGTTACCCCGCAGATGCAGCTTCCGAACAGCCCGATTCCCATAACAAGCGCAGAAACTATGATAATATCCGGCTCCATATCTCCGAAAACTTCGATCGTCAGAGGAATGAAAGCAAGAATCTCAATAACCACGAAAATGATCTGCGCTATATGGATTTTGCTCATTTTCAGTCTCCTTTACTTTTCAAAAAGGTATTGCAAATATTTTGGATATGTCCTATAATATACTTAACAAGAGAGCCGAAAGCTGGGGATGGCCAGCCGCCGGCAAAATAGTTACTATAAAAGTAGCGTCTTAGTTTTGCGGGCTGAGGGCGCTACTTTTTGCGTATAGCATATATAACAAGAGTTACAACAGCGCAAAGCATAATCACAAACGCGAATAGATCCGCATATGTAACCATAGCACCAGCCCCCCTTCATAAAGTCCGGCGGCTGACGTAATCGCCCCTTCGGCTCCCTGGTGAAACATATTATATACTGTCAAGATGAATCACAAATGCATTATAGCAATTTTCAAGTATGAGTTCAATACAGATCTCTCAGATCAATAATGAGAAAATCGTTATCCGGAACAGATTGGTAGCAAGGAAACATCTGAAGCGCTTAGAATCTGTTTGAAACGCGGCGACAGGTGAATCGACAGAGTTTATGCATACGCCCATATGCCCAACGCCTGCGCTTTGAAAAACAGTCAGGGCATATCTGGAAGCGTTGAGGTTTCCGCCACCTTCACGTACACCGTCTGCTGCTGTCCTCCCGCGCCGCGGAAACAGCCTCTGTCAACCGAACAGTCAATAAAATCCCTTCCATGGGACAACTTGATATACCGATCGTCAGCCATGCAGTCATGGGTCGGATCGTAAGCGACCCACACACCGTCCTGCCATACTTCTGCCCATGCATGGGTCGCGCCCTCGCCGACGGCCATTCCCGCCGCGTACCGGGCCGGGAAACCGGCCATACGGCACAATGCCGTAAAGATATGCGCATAGTCCTGGCAGACGCCTCCTAAAAGCGCGAATGCTTCCGCCGCCGTAGTTCCCACATGGGTCTGTCCCTGGACATAGGAAAGCCTCTGATACAGCCGGTGCATCAGATATTCAGGGAATCCGCATTCAGAATCATAACCCCCGCGGACGGCATCCAGCCATTCTCTCATGACCTGATCCGGTCTGGTCAGCTCCGATGGATACGCATAGACAATTCCAGGAACCTCACCCGCCGGACTGTTTAAAAGCGAATACTGTGCAATTTCTGCAGTAACCGAACATACCGGCTCCGGTTCTGTTTCCGGATTCCCAGCAATGCCCGTACTCGAAGTTTCTATTCTGACTGACCGCATTCTACGTTTTCCAAAACTACAACTGATCAATTCCCTCTCCACCCGCACCCTCGCATCCATCCGGACGCAGAGCGAATCGTGCGGCTCCGGAATTTCTCCATAAAACATCCGATTGCCAAAGCCGTCGATCCTCTCATGAACCGCGCACGCGGGTTCTACCGTGATCTTAAGCGTCTCCACCGTCTGCGCGTCGTCCTCCGTCGGCAGACACCGAAACTGAAAATAATGATCCGTTACCGGCGCGTCAAATGTAAGCCGTATCTCATACTGAACCTGCAAAACCTTCAAACTGTTCCACCTCAGATAACCATTCTCAAAAGAAATTCCACACCGCCGCCACTGCCTCGTCCTTCCGTTCCTTCACGCTGCCGGAGCCGACGATCTCATCCAGCTTCCTGCGGCAATTCTCGTGGTACTTCAGATGCACCTTGTCCAGCCGGTTCACAAACTTGCTGTATCCCCGCTCGATATCCCGGTCCGGATAGCCCAGCCGGATATACAGATCCAGCCGTTCCAGATACTTCCCGCATTTCATGATATTGCGGGCCTCCTCGTCGTCCACCCGGTCATCCACACAGCCCCAGAAGGCGTGGAGATCGTCGATCACCTGCTGCAGATCGTAATGGGGCGCCGCCGAGCCGGAGGCCGCCTGCAGATGATCCAGCGCCAGCTGGATGTAGGCCAGCGTGTAGCTGCTGATCTCATCGCGGATCACGATGGCGTTGTCATAGGCCCGTTCCAGATTGCTGTAAACCGAATTCGGGTCATATTTGTCAAACAGATACCGCTTGCTGAAGGTCCCGCTGTCCCCGTAAATGTCCGGGATCGACACCATTTTACAATAATCCTGATAGGCGTTTAAGTCCATGTCGATCATCTGGTCGTAAAAATCAAAGAATGTCACCAGCGTCGTAAACACCCGCTCCGTATACCGGCCGATCCAGTACAGATGGTCGGCACGCTCTAATGAGATAATACCCATGTGTCCTTGAAACCTCCTCCCTGCGAAGAATTCACTACAAAGGAATCCGGATTCCGTGAGAATCTGGTCAGCCCGCTGGGCCACACCTGCGTCTCCTCTCCCGCCAGCACGAAAGCGCGCAGATCCGCTTTTCTCGGCACCTGCTCATTTCCATCTACGATCATCAGATCTACGAAATCGATGACTTCCTGGGCGATAAACCGCCGGGGTTCCGTCCGGATGGCGTCCGCCAGCTTCTGAAGCTCACCGGCGCTTAAATTGCTGCCGAACACCACGCCGTAGCCGCCGGCCTCCGAAACATCCTTTACGACCAGACGGTTTAAGTGCTCCAGAATAAAGCTCCGGTCTTTCTCGTAGAACGCAAGATAAGTGGGCGCGTTTTTCAGAATCGCCTCCTCGCCCAGATAATACCGGATCATATGCGGTACGAAATAATAAATACCCTTGTCGTCCGCCACGCCGTTGCCCGGCGCGTTGATGACGGCCACGTTACCGGAAGCGTACACGTTCATCAGCCCCGGCACGCCGATCAGCGACTCCGGCAGGAAGCATAGGGGATCCAGATACTCATCAGAGATCCGCCGGTAGACCGCGCCCACCTGCATTTTCCTTCCCTCATAGCTGCGGTAGTAAAGCTTATTGTCTTCCACCGCCAGATCCTGTGGCATGCAGAGGACGGCTCCCGAACGCTCCGCCAGATAGGAATGCTCAAAGAACGCCGCGTTGTAGCGCCCCGGCGTCAGAACCACATTGATGCCGCCGGTATTCACATAGTCCATGGTCTGGCGCAGCATGGAAGCGTAGTTGCGGTTGTCGAGCACATGGCGGCGGGTAAACGCCTCAGGCGCCGCCTGCCTCGTCAGATCCCTGGCGATCATCGGATAGGACGCTCCCGACGGGATCCGCAGGTTGTCCTCCAGGATATACCAGTCGCCGTCACGCCCCTGCACCAGATCAATGCCGGAGATATGACTGTAGATCTTCTTCGGCGGCGTGATGCCCTCACACTGGGGCAGATAACCCTTGGACGAATAGATGAAGTCCGCCGGAATAACGCCGTCCTTCACGATCTTCCGTTCCGAATACACGTCGGCGAGGAAGCAGTTCAGCGCCCTCACCCGCTGGGAAAGCCCGCGGTTCAGGTAGTCAAACTCCTTACGGGTGATGACCCGCGGGATCGGGTCGAAGGGAAATAACTGCTCATGAAACACATTGTTTTTATAAATGCCGAATTTAACGCCGTAGCGCGCAAGCAGACGGTTGATCGATTCCTTGTGGTCTACCAGATCAAGCAGCATATGTTTGGCTTCCTTTCACAGATTATTGATTTTATATGTCATATGCCCGAAAAGGAAAAAGCGCCCCTGCGGAGCGCCCTTTCACATCCAATTCCCAATATACACCTCTGTTCATATTTTGTCAACTTATCTATTTCCTTTTTAAGCATTATCCATTATAATAATTACAACTGCAAATCAACACATCATTCTGAACCGGAGGATACGCATATGGTAAAGCTGACACCGCCCATGGGCTGGAACTCATGGAACACTTTCGGAAACAATATCAACGAGCAGCTGATCTTTGAAACGGCTGACGCTATGGTGAAGGAAGGCCTTCCCGGAAAGGGCTATGAATATCTGGTGGTCGACGACTGCTGGTCCCTGAAGGAGCGCGACGCTTCCGACCGTCTTGTCGCCGATCCGGCCAAATTTCCTCATGGCATGAAGGCCGTGGCAGACTATGTCCATTCCAGGGGACTTAAATTCGGCATGTATTCCTGCGCCGGCAACCTGACCTGCGCCGGCTATCCCGGCAGCTTTGAGCATGAATTCATCGATGCGGAGACGTTTGCGTCCTGGGGCGTAGATTTCCTTAAGTACGATTATTGCTACCACAGCCCCATCATCCACGGCAAATACCTCTATGGCCGCATGGGACTGGCGCTTGACAACTGCGGCCGCGATATCCTGTTCTCCGCCTGCTCCTGGGGCGCGGATGAGACCCATGAATGGATCAAGACCACCGGCGCGTCCATGTGGCGCTCCACTGGCGATATTTACGATACCTGGGAATCGGTGAAGGATCTGGTTAAACAGCAGGAAAGGCTCCACCCGTTTAACGGCGTCGGATGCTTCAACGATATGGATATGCTGATTGTCGGCATGTACGGCAAAGGGAACGTAGGACTGGCCGGATGCAACGATACCCAGTATAAGACGCATTTCTCCATCTGGGCATTCCTCGGCTCACCGTTAATGATCGGCTGCGACGTACGCAGCATGACCGAGTCGGCCAGACGGATCCTTACCAATGAAGAGCTGATCCGCATCAATCAGGATCCGGCCTGCCGCCAGCCGTTTAAACTAACCGGAATCTGGTGCGGGGACGACGTCCTGCTTTACGCCAAACATCTGGCGGACGGAGATCTGGCCATCGGACTTTTCAATCTCAGCGACAGGAAAATCGCCGCGCGGTTTAACCTGGATGAAGTCGGCCTGCCCCACAGCACCGGGCGCACGCTTAAGATGACAGAGCTGTGGACCGGCGAAGAGGTCACGGTCGTCAATTCCACTTTCAGCAAGAAGCTGGATGCTTTCGACTGCGCTGTCTACCGCGCAAAGGTGGTTGACAGGTGTCGGTCATGAGCGCCTGTATGCGGTGCGGGAAGGAACTGACCCACAATGAAATCGGCGCCCATAAGAAATTCATCAACCGCGGGAGTACGCAATTTCTCTGCAGGGACTGCCTGGCTGAAAAGCTGGGCGTCCCCGCGGAACTGATCGACCAGAAAATCGAGGAATTTAAGAGACAGGGATGCACCCTGTTTGTGTGAGCGCATGTTCGAACTTTTGTATCATAGGCACTGTTCGAGATGCGCATGGCGATCCCGTACAAGACCATCGCATGATTTCAATTCATGATTTATAAGAAAGAGGCACCTCCCCATGATCACTGTCCAAAAGAGCATCACTCTCCCCGACACCTACCCGCTGGGCCGGCTGGGGCGTCTGGAAGAGCTTCTCTTCTTCGATATCGAGACCACCGGTTTCTCCGGCGAACATTCCCAGCTCTATCTGATCGGCTGTACCTGTTTCCGCGATGGGAGCTGGCAGCTGCTCCAATGGTTCGCCGACGCACCAGACGCGGAGAAGACAATCCTGACGGCGTTTTTTGAATTTCTTAAACAGTTTACGGCTGTCGTCCATTTCAACGGCGACGGCTTTGATATCCCCTATCTTCTGAAACGTTGCCGCGTTCACGGGTTGGATTATGATTTTTCCGCGGTTCAAAGCGTCGATATCTACCGACGGATCAAGCCCTACCGCTCTCTTCTGGGGCTGGAAAGCCTAAAGCAGAAATCCATCGAGCGTTTCCTGGGTATTTTCCGGGAAGACCAGTATAACGGCGGCCAGCTGATCGAAGTCTACCACGCCTATCTGCACGGTCACGACGACCGGCTTTACGATATGCTGATGCTTCATAACCGGGAGGATCTGGAAGGAATGCCTCTCATCCTTCCCATTTTAAATTATCCGGATCTTCTGGAGCATGATTTCACACTTCTGGATCAGACCATTCGGGAAGTTCCGGATCTGTTCGGAGATATGCAGCCTGCGCTTATTCTTCGCGCGTCCAGCGCGTATGATGTGCCTGTCGATATTTCCCGGACTGTTTCAATCGGGTCCTGTACCTGTCACCTTTCCATTTCCGGCAGTACCCTGTCTCTGGAAATAGAACTGTGCAGCGGAACGCTGAAGCATTTCTACCCGGATTACCGGAATTACTATTATCTGCCCTTCGAGGATACCGCGATCCACAAGAGCGTCGGGGAATATGTGGAACGTTCGGCCCGTGAAAAGGCGACGCCGCAGAACTGCTATACGAAAAAGACCGGCGTCTTCCTGCCCGGTCTTGCCGGGATTCAGAGGCCGGAGTTTAAGATTGAATATAAAGATAAGCTTTCTTATCTGGAATACGAAGAAAATCTTTTCGCCGACCCGGAGGATCTGAACCGTTATCTTCATGGAATCCTGAAATTATCCTGACCGCGCGGCAATATATTTCCATCGATTTCGGCAGTGTGGCGGTGCGTTTCCATCTTTTCGAATGCCGGAAGTTACCGCCGCCCGTAAAACGGGTTGTTCGAACGCGAACTATAAGCCCGTGCTCCTTATCACTTGTCATCTCCCCATAACTCACAAGCACTACATTTCCCATCTCTTTTGTAATATCGATGCACCCTTTAGCGAATCCTGATTAGTCAAGTATGATTCGGCAAATCATACTTGACATAAAAGCAGGAGCTCCAGACATAAAATTTTACCTGCCTGTAACTCCCGCTTTTATTACTCTGCTTTTATTATTCTACTTATATTACTCTGCCTATTTCTCCGGCTCTGCCGCCATTTCTACGATTTTGCCGGACATCCATATTACAACGTGTGCAGCTCTTGCCGTCAGTCGATCACATTACGGATCCTGTACGGCGTACGGTAATTCCATGTAGAGATTCGGATACCGCTTCTGCGGCTTGCCGCATGGACGATCTGTCCGTTGCCGATATACATAGCCACATGATTTACCGTACCGCTGCTGTTGGCGTAGAAGATCAGATCCCCCGGCCGCATCTGGCTGGACGTGACCGCCCGGCCGGAATTGGCCTGATCCCTCGACACTCTCGGCAGGGAGATGCCGAAGTTCTTCATCACCGACTGGACGAAACCGGAGCAGTCGGCGCCCTTCGTCAGACTGGTGCCGCCCCAGACATACGGATTGCCAACGTATTTCAGCGCGAAATTTACGATCTGCGCCCGTCTCGCCGCCTGCTGGTTGGCGATCTCCTCAAGCGGTGAGAACTTGATCGCCTCATCCAGGGCATAACGCACCTCCACGTTATTATCCCGCGTGGAAATATACGCGGCGTCGCTGTCCTCCATATCGCCGGCGTCCAGCTCGATCTGCACCCAGCCGTCCAGCTGGCTGATCACCGGATACCGTTCCTCCTTGGATATCTGGGTCCACACGCCGGAATCCGTACTCGGCTCCTTGCGCACATTCAGCTTGTCCGTATTGACGATGGCCATCAGGGTCGCCGTATTCATCGCCAGATCCACGGCTTCCTGGCCGGTCGCCACATATTCCGGATTCGTGCTCACATAGCCGGTGATGGGTCCGGACTTGATCTTATACCAGTCCCCTTCCTGGCCTAAGATATCGGCCGCTGCTTTACTTGGAAGCTTGCCGATGATATTGTTATTTCCTTCGTCCGCGGGCGTCTCGCGGACATTCAGATAGTCAGTCACCTTGGAGATCAGCAGATTCCCATACTTGCTGATAGCCATAGACTTCAGATCCATCTTCCGCGCCTCGTTGAGCGCCAGCCTCACATCCACATAATCCGCGGAAATATAGCCGCTGGCGATCTTAACCCAACCGTCGATCTGGTCCTCCACCACATACCGTTCTCCCGCCAGGGCCTGTCCTATGATATTGGACTCCTCGATGGACGGCGTCAGACGGATATTCAGGCTGTCGTCGTCAGATACGGTAACAATGGCCCTCAGCTGCACCTGTTCCAGCGCCGCGGCTCTTGCCTCTTCTCCGGTCAGCACGAACTGGGTGGAAATGTAACCGTCCACGCCTCCGGAACTGATATGATACCAGTCGCCTTCCTGACCAAGGATCTCACAGACGCTGTTCGGCTGCATCTTGCCGATGATATCGCCGTCTGAAGCAGGCGTCCTGCGCACATTCAGATAGCCGCCTTCGATCTGGATCAATCCCAGATTCGTGTAAGCGTCAACCACATCCTGCCGCGCCTGCTCCTCCGCGGCCCGCGACTCCTCTTCCTGACGCAGCCGCTCGGCTTCCTCCGACTGACGGACAGCCTCGGCGTCCATCGTAGTCTCCGTATTCGCCGCCGCGACTGCCTCCTGTGTCTCCTCCTTTTCCGGCCGTCCCCCGCCGGCTGTCCTTATCACAATAACCAATACTACTACCAGAAGGATCAGACCTGCCGCCGCGATCAGATACAGAAACGGTCTCGGATCCCTTCCGCGCCGTTTCCTGCGCACCCGCGCCAGCATTGCCTCGTAATCACTTCTATCCGCCATCTTGTGCCGCTCTCCTGTCTATCGTATTCCCCGTATTCAAATCACTGTTTCCCGTCCCCCGGTTCCCATAAACCATCCGTCTGTACGGATGCGCTCGGTCGGACATCAACCCTGCAGCCGGCCGCCCCCCGGCCGGATCAGTCGTCATACCCCGTCAGAACTCGATCCCTCTCAGCCTCAGATATGTCTTCACGAGCTCCGCCGCCTGATCGATCTCAAGCGCGGAAGCATTCACCGGCAGATCATAATTGGCCATATCCTCCCAATCCTTGCCGGTATAATACTTGTAATAATCACGGCGCTGCTTGCTGATCCGGTTCACCCGCCGCAATGCTTCCTTCGTATCCACGCCGTCAACCTCCATCACGCGCCGGATGCAGGTCGCAATATCCGCGTATACGAAGAGACGGATCAGATTCTCACACTCTGCCGCGTTCAGCACGAAATCGGCGCAGCGTCCCATGATGATGCAGGACTGTTCGGCCGCCACCTTACGGATGATCTTAGCCTGGAACCGAAACAGATTCTCCGGAGACGCCACATCGTCGTCCACCGACGGCTCCTCCAGGCTGGTGTGAAGTCCTCCGACCGCGCGGAAGAACAGATTCGATCCCGCCTTCTCATCATTTAACCGGAACAGATTCTCACTGACGGCGCTCTCCTCAGAGGCCATCTTCAGGATCTCCTCGTCATAGAACGGAATTCCCAGTTCCTCCGACAGCTTCCGCCCCATCATGCGTCCGCCGCTTCCATAAAGTCTGTCGATCGTGATCACATATTTCTCTGCCATATCCATACCCTCCTTCTGATGCCGCATATTTCAAATAGTTCCCCTTGCGCAAAATACCCTATTTTTAGTATAGCATACTTTCACGGAAAATTTATTTGCGATTTTCTTAAATTAATGTATAATATTTTCCGATAGAGCATTTATCAGAATGAGGAGGAGCATTATGAACCTGATCATACCGGAAAACTACGATCCGCGCCTCACGGTCCGCGAGACCCAGGAGGCCATCAAGTACATCCGCGACACCTTCCAGAAGGAGTTCGGCCGCGAGATGAACCTGGAGCGCATCTCCGCCCCGCTGTTCGTAACGAAAAGCAGCGGTCTCAACGATAACTTAAACGGCGTCGAGCGCCCCGTGGCCTTCGACATGGCCTTCGATCCCGATGAAACCGTGGAAGTCGTCCAGTCCCTGGCCAAATGGAAGCGCATGGCGCTCCATAACTACGGTTTACAGCCGGGCGAGGGCCTCTATACCAACATGAACGCCATCCGCCGCGACGAGATCCCGGATAATCTCCACTCCTGCTACGTGGACCAGTGGGACTGGGAGCGTGTCATCACCCGCGAGGAGCGGAACGTGGAGACGCTTGAGGAAACGGTCCGCACGATCTTCAAGATCATCAAGCACATGGAACACGAGGTCTGGTACAAATACCCCCAGGCCGTAAAGAAGCTGCCGGACGACATCTTCTTCATTACTTCCGAGGATCTGGAGGAAATGTATCCAAACCTTTCGCCCCGGGAGCGTGAAAATGTGATCACCCGCGAACACGGCTGCGTCTTCCTGATGAAGATCGGCGAAAAGCTTAAAAACGGCAAGCCTCACGACGGCCGCGCCCCGGACTATGACGACTGGCAGTTAAACGGCGATATCCTGTTCTGGTTCGAAACTTTAAACTGCGCGTTGGAAATCTCCAGCATGGGCATCCGCGTGGACGAGAATTCCCTGATGGAACAGCTTGTGAAGGCCGGCTGCGAAGAGCGGAAGGATCTGCCCTATCACCGGATGCTGCTAAATGGCGAACTTCCGCTGACCATCGGCGGCGGTATCGGCCAGTCCCGTCTCTGCATGCTGCTTCTGGACCGGGCCCACATCGGCGAAGTCCAGGCAAGCATCTGGCCGCGCCAGATGCGGGAGGAATGCGCGAAGCATAATATCATTCTTCTGTAAATACATTCTTTTGCAGCTATGATTCTTCCGTAAATATTTGGCAAAGTAAGATTTTCTGCAAGAAAAAATGTCCCCAGACCTATCGTTTTCAGTCTGGGGGCATTCTTATATATTTTTCATTTTCTTGCTGACATTATATCGAATCATACTGTTCATATTCTCTAACAGCATTATCTTCAGATTACGCAGTTCGATTTTTCCTAATTATCTCGAAATGCGTGGTTCACACATTCCTGACAATACTACATACGATTCTTTTCAACTGCTCTTTCTACTTCTTTGCTTTCTTACCGCGCTTTCCAAATGTTATGATTCCTCCGACAACTGCGGCAGCCAGAACGGCAATAACCGCCAGCCAGGCGGCGCCTGAGCCGCTCTTCCCTGCCTCTGCGGACGCAGCTTCAGCCGCGGCGCCGGATGAATCCTCAGAAGCGGCATCGGAACCCGCGCCGGAAGTAAGTTCGGGAGCAGTTTCAGAACCTGCACCGGAATCAGCCGCGGAAGATGCTTCCGAACCGGACTTTTCTCCCGCCGCATCACCGTCAGCGTCAGTCTCCGCCTCTCCTTTCACAAGCACCATGGCGGAAATCGGTTCTACCGTCACCGTGCCGCTCACGGTCTCGATCGGTTCCGTACCGGCCTTCTCGCCGTTAATGTACATATCCCAGCTGTTCCCGGCCGGAAGCGTCACTTCCTGCACCTCTTCGGACGCATTGAAAATGAGATAGATCCCATCGGAAGTCTCGCCATTCACGCCGCCCTTCACCTCAAAGGCCAGCGTCTGCTTCGGCATTCCCTCCACAGCCGTCACATTCGCCAGCACATCCTCGGCGTTCGTGAGCCTGAGGGCCGCATGGGCCTTGCGGAAAGCGATCAGCCCTTTGTAATATTCAAATACCGCGGCGTATTCCGGTTCATCCAGCGTATCCCATTTCAGACTGTTGACCTCGTCGGAGGCGTTGTAGCTGTTCTCGTTGAGCGTTCCGTCCGCGTTGGGCTTGGTCCGAAGCATTTCCTCCCCGGCCTGCATGAACGGAATGCCCTGGCTCGTCATATAGAACGCGGCGGCCAGGTTGTTCATCCGCACCAGATCTTCCCTGGACGCGTCCGGCCTCGACAGCGTAAGGCGGTCGATCAGCGTATTGTTGTCGTGGCAGGAAACATAGTTCACGGTCTGCGCCGGCGTCTTCGACCAGGACGGCAGTCCCAGGAAATCCTGCTTCAGTCCCGTCTCCTTGCCGGAGGCACCGGAGACAAAGCCCGGATTCTTATCGAAGACGCCGCCTTTCAGCCCGTCGCGGATGTTGTCGCTGAAGAAGGCGAATCCGGGAGTGAACTCGGAATGGGTCTGGGTAGCCGTTAGTATCAGATCCTTCGTCATGGCGGTGTCCATTTTCCAGCCTTCCCCGTAGAAGATCACATCCGGATGGCCGGCGTGTACCGTCTCCACGATCTCATTGACGGTGTCCGTGTCCAGAAGACCCACCAGATCGAATCGAAATCCGTCGATGTGGTATTCGTCCGCCCAATAGTTCACCGAATCCACGATGTATTTGCGCACCATGCTCCGCTCGGAGGCCGTATCGTTGCCGCAGCCGGAGCCGTTGGAATAGACGCCCGTGTCGCTGACGCGGGAGAAATAGCCGGGAACGATCTGATTGACGCAGAAATCCGAGGCGCTCTGCACATGGTTGTAGACCACGTCCATGACTACGCTTAAGCCGTTCGCGTGCAGACTCTGAACCATCTGCTTCATTTCGTTCACCCTCACCGCGCCGTTATAGGGATCGGTGGAATAAGAGCCCTCCGGTACATTGAAATTGACCGGATCGTAACCCCAGTTAAACTGCGGCTCGTCCAGCTTCTCCTCATCCACAGAGCCGTAATCATAGACCGGCAGCAGATGGACATGGGTGACGCCCAGCTCCTTAATATGGTCGACGCCCGTCGCCGCACCGCCGGCGGTCTTTGTCCCGGTCTCGGTAAAACCGAGGAATTTTCCTGCGTTCCGGATTCCGGAGCTTTCGTCCGCGGAAAGATCACGCACATGAAGCTCGTATATCACCGCGTCATTATAGGTAAGGCCCGCGTTGGGATTGGCGTCCGTCTCCCACCCTTCCGGGTCCGTAGAGGCCAGGTCGATCACCATGGCTCTCCGGCCGTTTACGCCGCAAGTCCTGGCGTACGGATCGCAGGCTTCGTGAATCTCGTCGCCCAGCCGGACCGCGTAGGTATAATAGACGCCGTTTAAGTCGCCTTCCTTCTCCGCGACCCAGGTTCCATTCACATCGGCGGTCATGGGGATCGACTCGATCCGGTCATCCGTCCCCGCAGTCCCGCTCCGATACAGGTTGACCGAAACGCTGCCAGCGGTCGGCGCCCAGACGCGGAAGACCGTCTTCTCCGGGGCCCAGGTCGCGCCCAGGTCGCCGCCTGCGTAGGTATATTCATCCTCGAATGCTTTGGTAGAGTAAATATTCGGCATATTGATCTTATAGTCCGTTCCATCGAACGTCACTGTATAGTTACTGTAAATGTCTATCTTTCCTACAGTCAGAGCGTACTGCGCGTCCCCGCTCTCCGCGGCTGCAGTTACGTCCACGGCTCCGTCCGGCCCCTTGATGGCGAACGCCTCCATGGGATCGCCGCTGATCGCGCCGGTGGTCGTTACGATAACCGCTTCCGTCTCGTTGTCATACTTGGCCGACATCACCAGGACGCCGGTGACCACATCGTCGCCGTCCACTCTCGTGTAGCCCTCCACGCCGGACTCCACGTAAATGCGTACGGTACCCCGAAGCACATCCGGAAGCTCAATGAACTGATCCTTGTCCACGTCCTTGGCTGTCCAGGAGCCGCCGCCCTGACGGACGATAAAACCGATCTTCGTCACGCCCGGCGTTACCGGGATCGTGGCGGCCATTTCGCCGTCCGTCTCGGTAAATTCATAAGCGGAGCCATCCATTCCGTCCGCCCAGGACCACACGTCCCAGTCGTCATAGTTCCCGTCCGGGCGATTGTAATGCAGTTCGATCGTCACGCCGCCATCCGCCCTTACGGAGATAACGCCGGACGGGGTCAGAACCGCCAGCATCGCGAGTACGAGCAATATTGCGGATATACCGAAGACCTGCCGCCGGGAGTTACGTTTATACATCGATGCGGTCTGCATATTCACATAGCTAACGATCTTTTTTATACGAACCATTCCTTTTCCTTTCTGTGAATCTTCTGCGCTTGCTGTGCCGGTCAATCCACTGCGCAATAGCCGGCATCCACAGTGCAGCGCAGTACCGATTTATGCCATATATCTGCAGACAATATCACACCTGCATGCACAATTTATCTGCAGGACAGTTCGGCGTCAATTCGCACGGTCTAGTTACACGACAGCACTACGCTGGTCTGCCCGTCGAGCGTAAGCATACTGCCGTCGAGCGCCGCCGTTCCCATGCCGATCGCTGCGTTGATCCCGGCCGCGTCCAGTCCCACGCCGGACAGATCCACCGTCTCCGCGGCCTTGGATGTATTATGCAGGACCGCGACGGTCGTCCCCTCATACGAAGCCGTAAAGCCACCCACCTTCGTATCCGTAAACTCCAGCGCCGTATAGTCTCCTCTGCAGATCGCGGGATTGGCCTTACGGATCATGATCAGCTTCTTATAGTAGCTGAAAAGGCTGCCGCCGTCGGCCATCTGCTCCATCGCCGAAGCGGAGACTCTGTCGGAACCGTAGGTTGTCCCTTCCGGGTCCTTCACCGTGTCGCCGTCGCCCCACTCCATTTTCAGGCGGCGGTTCGCGTCCGTATTGGCCCCGCCGCGGGAGCCTCTCTCTCCCAGCTCCTCGCCGTAATAGATAAACGGCGAGCCGGAGGAAAGAAGATAGAGATTCGCCGCCACCCGGATCTGTCCGCTGGCCTCGGTAAGATAACCCGCGGCCCGGTCGGTGTCATGGTTCGCGATGAACGGCACGATCATGGCGTCCTCGTTAAGGGCGGCGATCCGGTCCAGATAGCTGTCCACATAACTTGTGTACTTGTTCACATTTCCGGCCTGGGCGGTCTGGGCGATCAGTCCGGAAGCCTGGGATGTAGTGAAATTAAAACAGTTCAGGGCCGGATAATACGCGTCCGTCACGCCGTCGCTGTCCCATACCTCCGCCACGGCATAGACGTCCGGCTTAACGGCGCGCAGCTCGTCCATATACCACTGCCAGAACTCGCCGCTCTTCTCATTGTCGCCGAAATAGATGTATTTGGCCGCGTCGAAACGGAAGCCGTCCACGCCGAGATCGAGATAATATTTTGCCACGTCAAGGATGGCCTGGCGCACCGCTTCATTGTCATAATTGAGTTCCGGCATGCTGCCGGAGAAATTGCACTCGTAGTAGTCCGAACTCCCCTGTATTTTGGAAAATGTCCTGCCCGCCGGCGCTTCCTCCCCGGCGCCGTAATACGTATAGAAATCATAATACGGATCGGAAACATCGCCGTTTTTGTGAGCGTTCTTAAACGCGGTGAACCACGGATGGTTGGGGCCGGTGTGATTGATCACCAGATCCAGGATGACCTTCACGTTGCGCTCATGGCACAGCGCGAGAAGCTCCTTCAGATCCTCCTCCGTTCCGAACTTCGGATCGATCGTATAGTAATCATCCACATCGTATTTGTGATAGCTCTGAGACGTGAAAATTGGCGAGAGCCAGAGGCCCTCTACACCAAGGCTCTGACCGGAATTATCCGTTCCGTCGTTCAGATAATCCATGCGGTTGATGATGCCCTGAAGATCCCCCGTTCCATCGCCGTCGGAATCGGAGAAGGAACCCACAAAGATCTCATAGAATACCCGGTAATTGTCGTCAGAAGCAACGGCTTTCGCACAGGCAGCGTCGTCGATGATGGCCTCGCCGGAATCGCTGAGCTGATAGGTCCCGGTCTTGTCAAGGGCAGGGCCGGATGAATCAGAATTTTCGGAAGAAACCCCGGAAGATGCGGCTCCATTTTCGGGAACTTCGGTTCCACCGCTTTCCGTACCGGAACCTTCGGAGCCATCACCCGCAACGACGCCTCCTGAAGCACCGGTGTCCGCACCTGATTTATCTGTATCACCGGAATTTGAAGCAGAATTTTCCAAGCCATCGGTGGATGTACCGCCTCCTTCGTTTCCACTCCCGGCCTTCCCGGCGCATCCCGAAAGGATCAGGATCAGAGCCAACGCCAGAACAAAAACACGCTTTTTCATAGTCGTCCTCCATAAAATCCAAGCTGAACATAAAACTGGGCTGAACATAAAAACCCAAGCTGAATAAAATCCAAGCTGACGTAAGGTATAAAAAGATCGCCCCAGCACCTTTTCGCGCATACCAGCGATAATTAAGGGCTGTGACCGTGACCGGTCACAGCCCTCAACGATACGGACAAGGCGTCACAGGCGCTCGTTCGTACAGAAATACATATTCTGTGAAACATTTCCCTTATGTGCACAGCTTAACAATGAATTCTCTAACCCGCCAAACACACTCTGACTTGTCAGCATAGACAACTCCGGCAAACAATTCTTCCCTTCATCCGGATCCATCTATGCCATAAACTCAACTCTCAATCACGTCAGCAGATTCTTCTCCGTCGCCGCGTCGAACAGATGCATGGCGACACCCTCAAAGGTGATATTGATCTTCGCGCCGCGGACCAGTTTCTTCCGCTGCTCCTTGCTCAGTCCCAAGGTAGGCACGCGGACGATCAGCCTCGTGCCGTCGGCGTCGGCGTCGACGTGAAGATGAAGCTCGGAACCCATCATCTCGTCTACCACCAGCGTGCAGGGGATCGCGTGCGCCGCCGCGTCCGCCAGTTCGATATGCTCCGGCCTCACGCCCAGAAGCACGTCGCCGGCCTTCACCTTGCGGGCCGCCAGTTCCTTTCCTTTATCGCCGTCCACCTCGATCTTCGCGCCGAAGGGAGTGACGTAGTATTTGCCATTCTCCACCAGCAGCTTCGTCTTGATGATGTTCATCTTCGGGGCGCCGATAAACTCGGCCACGAACAGATTGTCCGGCATATCGAAAACTTCGTCCGGAGAACCGACCTGCATGATGTAGCCGTCCTTCATAATGACGATCCGGTCCGCCAGCGTCATGGCCTCCGTCTGGTCATGGGTGACGTAGATGAACGTGGTGTCCAGCTTCTGGCGCAGAAGGATGATCTCAGAACGCATCTGGTTGCGCAGCTTGGCGTCCAGGTTTGAAAGAGGCTCATCCATCAGGAAAACTTTGGAATCACGCACCATCGCGCGGCCGATGGCCACACGCTGGCGCTGGCCGCCGGACAGGGCGCGGGGCTTGCGCATCAGATAATCGGTGATGCCCAGCACCTCCGCCGCCTTCGTGACCTTCTCATAGATCACATCCTCGGGAACCTTCTTTAACCGCAGAGAGAAGGCGATATTGTCATAAACGGTCATATGGGGATAGAGAGCGTAGTTCTGGAATACCATCGCTATGCCTCTGTCCTTGGGCTGAAGGTCGTTGACGACCTCGCCATCGATCTCAACGGTTCCCTCGCTGATATCCTCAAGTCCGGCGATCATGCGGAGCGTGGTGGACTTGCCGCAGCCGGACGGGCCGACGAAAACCACGAATTCCTTGTCCTTGATATCCAGGTTAAAATCGTGGACGGCCACTACGTTATTATCATAAATCTTCTTTACATTCGTTAATTTAACGCTTGCCATATCCTGTACTCTCCTTTCAAATTAGCCCTTCACGGCTCCGCCTGTTACGCCTTCCACGTAATATTTCTGCAGGCAGAGGAAAAGGATGGTCACGGGGACCGCTACGATGACGCCGCCGGCGCAGAAGGTGGTATACATTCTGTTGATCTGGTCATTGGTCAGCCAGCTGTACATACCGACGGCCACGTTGTAGCCGGCGGAAGTGCCGAAGGCCACATATCTGGCGAACACATAGTCGCCCCAGGGACCCATGAAAGCGGTAAGTATGGTATAGATAACGATCGGCTTGGCAAGGGGCAGGATGATCTTATAGAGCACCTGGAGCCTTGTGGCGCCGTCCACTCTGGCCGCCTCGTCAAGCGACTTGGGGATCGTATCGAAGAAACCCTTCGACACATAGTAGCCCATGCCGGAGGAAGCCACGCTGACCAGGATCAGTCCGGGAACCGCGTTGGCCTGGGTCAGTCCCAGATCGCTCAGTACGCGGTACAGGATGATCATCGTCAGCATCCCGGGGAACATTCCCAGGATCAGCATGAACCTCATAAGCGGTCCCCTCAGTTTAAAGCGGAACCTGGAGAGGGTATAGCTCATACAGAGCTGAATGATGGTCTGGAACACGGCCGCCGCCAGCGCGATGATCAGCGTATTGAGATACCAGCGCTTAAAGTCGGAATTCCAGAGGTTTATATAGTTCTGCAGTCCCCACTGCTTGGGAATGACATAGCCTACCTGATAGGTGTTCTCAACGCGGAAGGACTGGAGCACGATAAATACGAATGGTATGAGCCAGACGACGCTGATCACCGTCAGCAGGATATAGATCCCGGTGTTGCTGACACGGTTAAGCGCCTTAAGGCCCATGTGACGTTTTTCGGTATTATTCATCACTGGAAATCCTCCTCATTCTTGATCGACGGCAGCACGTTATAGACCACAAGGGAGATAAACGCTACCACCACGAACACCATGATACCGACTACGGAAGCCAGATAGTACTGGGACTCGGCGCCGGTGGTGATCTTGAAAAGCCAGGTGATCAGAAGGTCGGTATAACCGACGCTTCCCGCCGCGCCCGAGGCCGCCGGATTCGTAGGCGCGCCTCCCGTCAGAAGGTAGATAACGTTAAAGTTGTTCATATTGCCCGTAAAGCTGGTCAGCAGGTACGGGCCTGTGATAAACAGCATATACGGCAGAGTGATCTTCGAATACTGCTGCCAGGCGTTGGCGCCGTCGATACGCGCAGACTCGTAAAGATCCGCCGGAATATTCATAAGGATACCGGTGGCGATCAGCATCAGATGCGGAATACCGATCCAGATATTGATCAGGACCACCGTGACTCTGGCCCAAGTGGGATCTTCCCAGAACGGCAAGGGCTGCTTGATCCACCCCCAGTCAAGAAGCGTCAGGTTGATCAGTCCGTTCCTCGCGAACATCTTGGAGACGTACAGCAGGGAAATGAACTGCGGTATGGCGATGGTCATGACAAGGATGGTCCGCCACATTTTCTTTAAGCGGATGCCTTTCTTGTTGATCATCATGGCCACGAACATTCCCAGGAAATAGTTGGTAAATGTGGCCAGGAAGGCCCACATAAGGGTCCAGGCGAGGATCTCGCCGAACGTGGCGGAATAGGACTGCCCTCCCCCGGCGCTCTGCCATGAGAACAGGGTATTGAAGTTCGTCAGGCCCACCCAGGTAAACAGGTTGTTCGAATAGCCGTTATGCGTTCCGTCATAATTGGTGAAGGCCACCAGGATCATGAAAATGATCGGCAGAACCGTGAACACCAGGATACCGGTCAGCGGAAGGGCCAAAAGCGTCTTATAGAACTGCTCGTCCACCATGGAGCGCAGGTCGTCCTTATCGCTCTTTAACTTCTTCCCGGACTTTAAGATCTGTTCTGCCAGCTTGTTCTGCTTCACATTCAGCCGCCACGTATAGACGAGGGCGATGATGAAGAAAATGGTCAGAACGCCGTAGAGCAGGATCTTGAACGAGTTATCGTTATAAACCGTAGTATAGGTATCAAGCACCGCGTTGTACTCCTGGGTCGGCCCCAGCTTGCCGAGGCTCGGGAGCATGGACATCCAGTAACCGCCCGCGGTTATCATATAGATAATAAATACAATTTCAAATACAAGGAAGAGAAGCCCACGAAGGATCTGTCCGCGGGCCAGATTGCCGAAGCCCATGACTACGTAGGACACCTTCGTCTTCCAGTCCCCGTGGATAAATGTCGCGCCGATATCCTTAAATTCATCCGCGACCGCGGTGACGCCCTTTTTGATCCATCCGCCGATGTTCGCGAAGAAATGCCCGATCGCCAGCGGGATCGCGCTGAAGAAGGATAACAGCTTATAGACGAACTTCTGCCACCTGGATAGGCGCAGGTACTCCAGGTCACTGTATTGTTTCATCATATCACTCCTTTATACAGAAAGCCTGCCACAGGCAGCCTTTCCCGCTTGTTATCTCTATAAAATTGGCCGGAGCCTTTGCAGGCCCCGACCAATTGTCGCTATGTCAGGCTGTTCCAAGGCTATATGAAATTCATCCCTGGTCCCAATCTTACTTTTCGATTATGACGCCGGAACAAGAGTAACCTCGCCGGTAGCCGCATCCAGCTGTACATAATAGGTACCCGCGGTATCCACAACGAAATTATCGGCAGGATAAGCCACATCCCAGGCTTTGCCCTGACGGCACTTAAACTCGGTTCCCGCTTCCATCTCATACGCCTCGTTGGAGGTCCAGACGTCGCCCTCGGCGGTCATGGGCAGATCCAGTGTCCATCCGTCGCCGTTGATAGAGCCGATGACGGTAAACGCGTTCTTCACGTCGTCAGACATCGTGAATACGGCGTTGATGCTCTCCTCGTATTTCTCAAGGCAGGCCTTAAGAGCATCGTCGGAACCATCGGTAGCCTTTACATCCGTCGTAATGACCTTGGCGATATCCCACCAGGAGCCGTGGATGTTGGGCTGCGGAACCGCATAGCTGCCCTGCTCGTTCAGAGCGGAAAGAGTCGGGTCTGCCTGGACGACCGGATCCGCAAGCGCTTCCTTGTTGGAGGGGCCCCAGCCGAATGCCTCAAAGCGGGCCAGCTGGCATTCCTTGTTGGTCAGGTACTGGGCAAGTCTCTGGATCGCAGCGCCCTTCACCGCGTCGGTCTGCGGCTTCACGCCAACCAGCTTGCAGCCGCTGTAGGAACCGATATGATAGTCGGTGCCGTCCACATTGAAGGAAGGCAGATCCGCAACGCCGAAGTTGTCGCCCAGCTGCTCAAGGATCGTAGCGTAATTCCAGGTACCGGTCACGACGACAGCGGAACCGCTGGCGAAGTCGGCGTTGCTGGAGTTCACCCAGATGGGAGAAGAAACCAGCTTGTAGATGCCCTTGGCAGCGATAAGACCCTTGTCAGAGTTGAAATCGTCGTCGATGGAAATGAACTCGCCCGCGTCATTGGTGATCCAGTCGGAGTGGCAGCCGGTGCCGAAGAACACGCCGGCGTTGTACCATGCGTTCTCAAGCTCGTAGGAGAAGTTCTTACCGGCAGCCTCGCAGTCGGCGATGATGTCTTCCAGACTGTCGACATGATCTTCCGGAACGACGCTCTTGTCGTAATACATGAAGTAACCGTTATCAGCGGTCAGGGGATAAGCATAGAGATCCGAGCCGGACTGAGCGGCCAGAATGGACGCAGCGTTGTTGCTGTCCCTGGCAAACTCCGCGGCCTGGGTGCCCAGCTTGGAAACTGCGCCGGCCTGGATCAGACGGCTCAGCTGGTCCTGCGCAAAGAAGAACAGATCGCCGCCGGCCTGAACGTCGGTGATCATGTTGCTGGCGGCGTCAGCCTCGGACACGGGCTCGACCGTCGCGTTAATAGTGATTCCGTACTCGTTGGAACTGTTGAAGTCATCAACCTGCGACTTCGTCAGATCGACGGCTGCGTCGGGAGCCCAGATGACGATGTCATAGGTGCCGGCAAGTTCAGAACCTGCGCCGGCGGCCTGGGTTTCCGCGGCCTGCGTCTCAGCGGCAGCGGTGGTCTCCTGCCCCCCCGTCGTCGCTGCAGTCTCGCCAGCAGCGGCCGTTGTCGTCGTACTGCTGTTGTTTCCGCCGCAGGCAGCAAGCGAAACGGTCATCGCAGCCGCTAACAGCAATGCAAGTGTTTTCTTCATTCTTATTTCCTCCTTTTTTAATGTCGGTATTTACCTACCATTGTTTATTATACCAAATTTTATCTCAGATTTCAAGACAAAATGCCAAAAAGTTTCCGTTATTTTCGCAGTTTTGTTTTACAGCCCGCCAATAACCTCTATATATGTCGGACACCGAACCGGCGCGGAAATTATCTTTGTAACCATGTACGAAAATTATCTGCAGTCATATTACTCCATGTCCAGAAGCTGCCGCACTACCTCAAGGGCTTTGCCGTCCTCAATATGAACGGAACGTGCGCCCAGAAACAGATAATAATCTTCGTCCCCGTATCCTATATACTGCGCCGCGCCGCCGCTGCCTGCGGCCGCGTCGTAGATCAGAAATCCGTCGCTGCTGTCCGCACTGCCGTCCGCTGTGTCGATGCTTTCAGCACCATTGCCGTCCATACTGCTGGACATATCGCCACTGTCCGCAGCTCCGGCCACACCGCCCTTCATATCACTACCGGCCGCGGCTCCGCCAGCCGCATCTGCCAGAAGCTCCGAATATGTCTCAATCTGCGATTCCGGAAGAATAAAAATATCCCCATCCTCCATCCGCTCGATATTCATCATCACATAGTCGAAGGGATGCACCTTGATCATACGGATCCCTTCGGGCCGGTTCTCCTCAAGCGCCACGGCCAGATCCTTGTCACGTATCTCGGAAACATAGCAGTAAACAGTCACCTTCTCCTCTGCCGGGGCGTCGGTAACGATCGTAAAGATCCAGCCCCAGAACACAGCGGAAAACATCAGCCACAATACGAAAGAATGAAGCTGCGAGAAAACATTTTTTATAAATCTCATGCCATCACCTCATAGGCCGCCACATAGCCGTGGGCCGTATAGACCGCCGTGACGCCTGCCGCCGCGGCCTTCGCAAGCGTCTCCCCCTTCGGTTCCGTAACCAGCACCCGCTTTGTCCCGGCACTGTCCGCGACATCCACACGCAACGCAATGATGCTCTTATGGATCGCAAGACGCTCCCGCGTCACAGTGACCGTTCCTTCTACCTTTTCCCGCGCCTCCTGCTTAAGCATTTTCGCATGGGCAAGCTCGCGTTTTGAGCGGCTCACCACGAAGATCCCGCAGTATATGACAAACCATCCCGCGGCCGTGCTTGTCGCCACTGCCCCCAGTTCCATCCGGCCGGCATTCGCCGTATTGGCCGTCGCCGCCATGATCACGCAGGCCGCAAGCGCCGCAGCGGCAACGCCGCAAAGAGCCCTCGTCCAGACCGAAACTTTCCGTTCAAGCCGGCCCATATCCGAATCAGAGTATAGTTCCACGATCTGCGCTGTCATCTGTCTCCCACCTTTTCATAAGAATGATGCCGGACATATATGATATTTCAATCCGACACCCCTAATTATAGCACCATCGTGCTGAATATGGTACAAGTTTATTCCCCAAATTCCACCTATCATACACTTTCAGGATTGTCGGCACACCGCACATACGCCGGAAAATCCCGCCACAAACCCATTTACACAAAAGCGTTTTCATGATATAGTACTTAGACGAAACCGTTTCATTAAAAGGAGGCTTTACAAATGAATAAAGACATCACCCCCGGGATGCTTAAGTCTTACAGCGAAGACTTCCGCGCCGACCGCTCCAATCAGGCCGCGCGCGACGCCGTTATGACCAACGGGCTGAACAAAAGCTGCCTGAATCATGAGGCCATACGGCAGAATCCCCACACCTATTCCCTTTCTTTAAATCAGGGTTCCATCACCAACCAGAAGCGCAGCGGCCGCTGCTGGCTGTTCGCCGCCATGAACGTGATGCGCGCCCGCATTATCAAGAAATGCAACCTGAAGGACTTTGAACTGTCCCAGAACTATATGCTGTTCTGGGATAAGCTGGAGAAATCCAACTATTTCCTGGAGAATATCCTGGATACGCTCGATGAGCCGGTCGGCAGCCGTCTCCTGAACTTTCTGCTTGCCGCCCCCATCGGCGACGGCGGTCAGTGGGACATGATGGCCAACCTGGTCTCCAAATACGGCGTGGTTCCCAAGTACGCCATGCCGGAATCCGCAGTCTCCTCTTCCACCCATGAGATGTGCAATGTGATGACCGAGCTTCTGCGCGGCGATGCGGCGATTCTTCGCCGAATGGCGTCGGACGGCGCCGGACGGGACGCGCTGGAAGCGGAAAAGGAAAAGATGCTGGGCGAGATCTACCGGATCCTGGTCATCTGCCTGGGCGAGCCGCCCAAGACTGTGGATTTCGAAGTCCGCGACAAGGACGACAATTTCATCCGCGACTGTGGCCTGACGCCGAAGGAATTTTTCGCAAAATACGTGGATATGGATCTGCACGACTACATAAGCCTGATCAATGCCCCCACCTCCGACAAGCCCTTCTATCACCGCTATACGGTCAAGATGCTGGGTAATGTCAAGGAAGGCGCTCCGGTCTGCTATATCAACCTTCCCATCGACGAGCTGAAAAAGGCTGCCATCGCGCAGATGCAGGACGGCGAGCCGGTCTGGTTCGGCTGCGACTGCGGTCCGGATTCCGAGCGCGACAACGGTCTCTATGTGAAGGGGACCTATGATTACGAGAACACGCTGCAGATCCGTCTGGGCATGACCAAGGCAGAGCGGCTTGACTACTGCCAGAGCCAGATGACCCACGCCATGGTCTTCCAGGGCGTGAATCTGGACGCCGAAGGCAAACCGAACCGCTGGCGTGTGGAGAACAGCTGGGGCGACGAGCCGGGTCAGAAGGGCTACTACGTCATGAGCGACGGCTGGTTTGACGAATACATGTATCAGGTGGTCGTTAACAAGAAATACCTGACCCCCGATCAGCTGGCCGTCATCGATTCGGAAGTTATTGAACTGAATCCATGGGATCCGATGGGATCGCTGGCATAGGCGGAAGACCGCTTTATCGGGGAATCATCGTTTATGGAATTTCCACCCTGCTTCAGTTGAAGTTTCAGGGTGGTTTTTCTATGTTTCCGGCACGATATTAAATTCAAAAACAGGGAATCGATACCCTTCCGTTGGTTCCGAAGGGTAATGCAATTCCCTGTTAGAAGCGTTCCTCTTAGATGGAATTCGATTCTTTATTCTATGCGTTTCTTTCAGCTGATGGACTTCATTGTCCGGATTGTGGCAATATCACGAAACACAATTCGTCTTTACTCTGCATACCCCTATTTTTCTCTTTTCCGCATACACCCCAGTCCATGTATCTCTACGTTCCTGCCGCTATCCGTACCGCTGTTTGGTACACAAATGGTACAGACCCGCCGGATCAAAGCATTTCGCAGAATTCATCCGGATCTACACAAGGTATGCTGCTTCCAGCAAAATCATTGCAATTCCTTGTCACAATATAATTTGCCCGGAAGGACACCGCACACTGCATCTGCAGACAGTCTTCAAAATCAGAAAAATTGTCGTCAGCTAACGCATCCAGTATTTTTGCCTTATCGATTCCCTCCACCTCAAACAATTCACACAGATTCCGCAAAATACTTTTTCGCTCATCCACACTGTACGCTTTCCTCAATATGAAAAAAATATTGGATACAGAATGTGCCGCAATACAGCCTGTCACCTTATTTTGTTTGCACGCAACCAGGATTCTTCTGGCTGCCGAATCAAAAGGACTCCGGCACAGTATATAATCAAGAAGAATGTTGGTATCAACTAATATCCGCATTCCCATATTTTTCCTCTCTGTAATTTTCCAACTCCCTGTCATAATCTAACTCGGGAACTCTCCTCCTGAGATGTTCCAGCTCCTCAAATGCCTGTTCTTTTGCGGTCAGCTGCTCTGCTCCATAAAGTCCATCTATCCCCCGCATGATCTGTATCATAAAATACAACTTGTCTTCCGGCATCCTTTCCAGCAGATCCATAGCATCCTTTCTAAGCACAGTCACCATTTATCACTCCTGTCACTCATATTATCATAAACAAACCGTCAGTTGTCTGAACCAATGGACTTCCCGCTTCAATCCGCTAAAACTCCTATATTTATTATATCCGATGATTCTCCGTCCTTCAATCATTTTCTGTTGGCAATTTCATAAAAAAAGAGTGAAGATACTACCCTTCACCCTTATCTGCTGATAGAAACAGAGCATTATACTCTAAACTCTGCTGCCATCTTATTTCCCTCCTTCCAGATATTCCGCCAGCCAAAGGAGCACTTTGACGGTTGTTTTCCCTACGAGTTTCAGAATTTTTACTCCTGTTTTCATGACATGATTCCTCCTTGTAGTGATATTCAATTTTAACTACAAGAAAATAATGTATCATCAAAAAAGGACAGATACGGTTTCATCGATCAAACCCAAGACATCATCATATTCGATACGTCCAGAATAGGAGGCCAGTGCGCCATCAATACACTTTCTAGGGATATTTCCGTATGTATAAACTGACCAGGTATTTGTACAATTAGGCAAGTATTTCCTTATAATAGCTATTTTTCTATCCTTTTTACTTGGTTTTCCCATATATTTCCTCCTCATGTTCCGAATTTATATGCATTATACCATCTATAAATATAATTTGTAATCTCTATAACTGTAATTTTTTTATAATAAATCTGATATTCTATCTCTATCGAGAAAAGGAGCCCCACATGGAAATTGGAAAACGCATCGTATATTTTAGAACCCTAAAGCATTATACTGTAAACAGACTTGCCACGCTTGCCGGAATTTCCCAAAGCTATCTGCGTGACATAGAACTTGGCAATAAGAATCCAACTGTAGAGGTAATCTCTTATATTTGCGATGCCCTTGGTATTTCACTTTCTGATTTTTTTTAATGATAAGACCCAGACGATATTAGAAAACGATCCTCTGACAGAAAAAATATATCAATTAAGTGAAGATCAGCGAGCGGCACTTCTTGCTTTTCTAAATACCCTGCTCAAATCATAAATTGTATGTTTCTCAAGTTCTCTATCAGCGTAAATTAAGGGACTGTCACTAGTTAAAGCGACAGCCCCTCTATTTTTTCCACTGCAATTAAAATCTCTTTAAATTCTATGCGGTCTGTTCCAAATGGTACAAAATTGGTACAAAATCAACATTTTGGTACAGAGAGCATGTTGGAAAACCCGCATAAACATTGACTTCTACCGGGTTTTTACTTCTCCAGTGACTTCATTGTCGGGAACAGCAAAACATCCCGAATCGCCGGTGAATCCGTCAACAGCATGACCAGCCGGTCGATCCCGTATCCGATGCCTCCGGTGGGCGGCATGCCGATCTCCAGAGCGTTAAGGAAATCCTCGTCCGTGTGGTTGGCTTCCTCATCCCCCGCCGCGAACGCTTCTTCCTGGGCCGCGAAGCGGGCCCGCTGGTCGATCGGGTCGTTGAGCTCGGAGTAGGCGTTGCACATCTCGCGGGCATAGATGAACAGTTCGAACCGCTCCACCAGCTCCGGCTTATCCGGTTTGCGCTTAGTAAGCGGGCTGACCTCCACCGGATGATCCATGATAAAGGTCGGCTGGATCAGATGCTCCTCCACAAACTCCTCGAAGAACAGATTGATAATGTCGCCGCGGACGTGGCGGGCCTCGTAATGAACGCCTTTTTCATCCGCCAGCTTCTTCGCTTCCTCTGTGGTTTTGATCTCTTCAAAATCGATGCCGGTATATTTCTTAATGGCGTCGGTCATGGTCAGCCGCTCGAACGGCTTGCCAAGGTCGATCTCCACGCCGGAGTAGGTGATCGTGGTCGTGCCGCAGACCTCCTGCGCCACATGACGGAACATGTTCTCCGTCAGATCCATCATGCCGTAGTAATCCGTGTAGGCCTGATAGAGCTCCATCAGCGTAAACTCCGGATTATGCCGGGTATCCAGTCCCTCGTTGCGGAACACCCGGCCGATCTCGTAGACGCGCTCCATGCCGCCTACGATCAGCCGCTTTAAGTACAGCTCCAGGGAAATGCGCAGCTTCACATCCTCATCCAGGGCGTTGTAATGGGTCTCGAAGGGACGGGCCGCAGCGCCGCCGGCGTTGGCCACCAGCATCGGCGTCTCCACCTCCAAAAAGCCCTGTTCATCCAGATAACGGCGGATGCTGCTGATGATCTTCGAGCGCATAACGAAGGTCTTCTTCACGTCCTCATTCATGATCAGATCCACATACCGCTGACGGTAGCGCATATCCGTGTTGGTCAGGCCATGGTATTTCTCAGGAAGGATCTGCAGGCTCTTGGAAAGCAGCACAAGCGAGGACGCATGGATCGAGATCTCGCCGGTCTTCGTCTTAAAGACCGTGCCCTTCACCCCGATGATGTCGCCGATATCCAGTTTCTTAAAGTCCTTATAGGGCTCCTCGCCGATATTGTCGCGGGCTACATAGCACTGGATATTGCCCTTCAGATCCTGGACGTTGCAGAAGGACGCCTTGCCCATGATGCGCCGGGACATCATTCGTCCCGCGACGGAGACCTCCCTGCCCTCCCAGGCTTCATAATCGTCCTTAACATCCGTGCTGTGTACGGTCACATCATACTTCGTGATCCGAAACGGATCACGGCCTGCTGCCTGAAGCTCGGCAAGCTTCTCACGGCGCACCTTCAAAAGCTGACCGATATCCTGCTGCTGATTCTGCTGTCCCTGATTCTGCTGCTCTGCCACGTCTGACTCTCCTTATCTTATACTCTCTGAATATCCAGAACCTTGTACTGGATCACTCCCGCCTGCGTCTCCACATCTACAATGTCGCCGACCTTCCGGCCGATCAGCGCCTTTCCGACCGGCGATTCATTGGAAATCTTATTCACCAGGCTGTTGGCTTCCGTGGAACCCACCAGACTGAACTCCATCTCCTCGTCGAACTCGATATCGTAGACCTT
Organism: uncultured Lachnospiraceae bacterium; assembly: GCA_947589095.1. Classification (GTDB taxonomy): domain Bacteria; phylum Bacillota; class Clostridia; order Lachnospirales; family Lachnospiraceae; genus UBA3402. Next base: position 6,846 of record CANQBX010000004.1, on the reverse strand, counting down.
CACCCGGCAGCCTACGCTGATCTTATCCAGATCGACTTCATCCTCAACGACTACCTCCGCGTTCTTAAGAAGCTTCTCCAGCTCCTCGATCCGCAGTTCAATGTCCCTCTGTTCGTCCTTAGCCGCGTCGTACTCGGCATTCTCGGACAGATCCCCCTGTTCTCTGGCTTCCTTGATCTTCTGGGCTACCTCTTTTCTCCGAACCACCTTCAGATCCTGAAGCTCCTCCTCATACTTCCTTAGTCCTGCATACGTAAGAATATTCTTCTTCTCCGCCATAACATCAGTTACCTTCCTTACTTTCTTTCTGTGCAGGGAACCCTTCCATTCTCTGCATTACGCTGTATTATAGCTTAAGTGTTCCGCGTTGTCAAGAAACGATTCCAAGATATGTAATACCTTGTCGTCCGCTTATCGTTCCCTGTAAATAAAATCACGGAACACCGCGTTTCCGCCGGCCTGGTACAGCGCAGTCATTTACACATACGACCGCAGTCTTCTCAGAGAAAATCCTCATAAAGCAGCCGCTTAAGCTCCTCTAACGTCTCCGTCCGGTTCAGCTCATTGCGGAACCGCGACGAGCGCGCCATGCCCGCCGTGTACCAGGCCGCGTATCCGCGCATCTTCCGAACCGCCATGCGCTCGCCTGCGTCGTCCGCCAGAAGCTGCGCGTGACGCAGGATCATAGCGCAGACTTCTTCGCGGTCCGGCCCCGGAAGCGTCTCCCCCGTCTCCAGATAATGAAGGATCTGCTTAAATATCCACGGATTATCCCGCGCCCCGCGGGCGATCATAATTCCATCGCAGCCGGTCTCCGCAAGCAACCGCTCCGCGTCGGCGGCTGTGAAAATGTCTCCGTTCCCGATCACCGGGATCTTCACCGCTTCCTTGACGCGGCGGATCACGTCCCAGTCCGCTCTGCCGGAATAAAACTGCTGTCTGGTTCTCCCGTGAACGGCGACAGCCGATGCGCCGCAGGCCTCCGCCATCTTCGCGAATTCCACCGCATCCCCCGAATTCTCATCGAAGGATTTCCGGAATTTGACGGTCACCGGCTTCTTTACGCTCTTAACCAGCGCCGTAAGGATCGATTCCGCCTTTTTTATGTCCTTCATCAGGGCGGAGCCTTCCCCGTTATTCACAATCTTCGGTACAGGACAGCCCATATTGACATCGATCCACGCATACGGACCTGCTTCGGCGACGGCCGCCATAGCCGCCAGGATCTCCGGTTCCGAACCGAACAGCTGAAGGGCCAGCGGCCCTTCCTTCTCCGCCGCGCGCATCAGGCCCAGGGACTTATCCGCGCCGCGGTATTCATATCCCGGCCGCGACAGGGTCTCACAGCCGCCCCGTATAAACGCTTCCAACGCTTCCCTGTGATAAAAAAGGGCTTTGGCGCTGACCATCTCCGTATAGGCCGCTCCGCAGCCCTGTTCCCTGCACAGGCCCCGAAACACTAGGTCGGTCACGCCTGCCATGGGGCCCAGAATCAGGTTATTCTTAAGCTCTGTGCTGCCGATCCGCAGCTTTCTGACACGATCCATCCCGCACCCATCCGTCATTCATAAGTCAATTCCATATACAGACGCTTCGCTGCAGACAGCCGGTATGTACAGCCGTATCATACAGAAGGAGCGTCGCCGGCGCTCCTTCTATGCTATCCTAATATGCTATTTCTTCTGCTTCCGCTTCCCCGCCAGAAAAAATACTTTGTAATACAGCTCCAGCGATTCCAGAAGCTCCCGCTTCTCCCGCTGGTACTGCCGGATCTTAAGGCCGCTTCCGATCTCATCGTAATCGAAATCGTCGTCGGCCGCCATCACCTTAAATTCAAGGCTGCCGTTCTCGTCATACTCAAGCGTCAAAACTCCGCCCACATCCTCCGTAAACAGCACGCACAGGATCTGCAGTTCTTCCTTTATGCTTTCCGGCAGCGAATCGAACTGCCTGTTAAAATAATACTTTTCTTCGTAGGCGCTGGCGCCGCATAAAACCGTTCTCTCCAAAACCGAACCCCCGCCTGTGCGAATCTTCCTGCCGCCGGTGCCCTTCTTCTGCATGCCGGTTTTCTGCATACCGGCACGACACAGAAAGCGTCACCGGGTCAGCAGCTTACTGATCTCGTACTGATCCTCCGGCAGATCCTTCTGCATCGCCAGGGCTTCCTGGATATCAAAGTCCGTATACTCGCCATTCTTATAGGCGATGACACGGTTGCTGACGCCGTTGGCCAGAAGCTCCACCGCCTTGGCGCCCATGATCGACGCGTAGACCCTGTCCTTGCAGGTGGGGCCGCCGCCGCGCTGCATGTATCCAAGGATCGTGGCTCTTGTCTCAATCCCTGTAGCAGCCTCGATCCGCCTCGCCATGGAGGTGGAATGGCCGATGCCCTCGGCGTTGATGATAATGTGGTGCTTCTTGCCGATCTTGCGGTTCTCGATAATGTGGTTGATCAGCACCTGCTCGTTGCCGTCGTATTTCTCCGGAAGCAGAATATCCTCGGCGCCGTTGGCAATGCCGCACCAGAGGGCGATATATCCGGCATGACGTCCCATAACCTCAATGATGCTGCAGCGCTCATGGGAAGTGGACGTATCGCGGACCTTATCGATGGCCTGCATGGCCGTATTCACCGCGGTATCGAAGCCGATGGTGTAATCCGTACACGCAATATCCAGATCAATGGTTCCCGGCACGCCGATGGTATTGATACCCAATGCGGAAAGCTTGCCCGCGCCGCGGTAGGAACCGTCTCCGCCGATGACCACGATGCCGTCGATCCCGTGCTTCCGGCAGATCTCCGCGCCCTTGCGCTGCCCCTCGGGAGTCGTAAACTCCATGCACCGCGCCGTATAAAGAATCGTTCCGCCTTTATTGATGATCTCGGAAACCGAGGTGGTCTTCATATCAATGATCTCTTCGGCCAGAAGTCCTGCATATCCTCTCATGATGCCCTTGACCTTCAGGCCGCGGTTAATCGCGGTACGCACGACTGCCCTGATTGCCGCGTTCATGCCGGGAGCATCGCCGCCGCTTGTCAGAACGCCGATCGTTTTTACTGTCTTTGCCATATGCTTAACCTCCTGTTATCGCTGATACAGATTGTACGCATTTATATACAACGCTATTCTAATTCATTTTTCCCATACTTTCAATGTTTTTTTGCACGACTTTGACATTATTTTCACCTAATAATTGGTAAAGATGCGTAAGAAGGTCGTTATCGCAGGACACGCTCCTGTTGGGCGGAAGAACCTTTCTCGCCCTCTCCTTCGCCAGATAGATCGTCACGCCGTCGTGTCCGTCGGATCGATCCAGGAATTCCTCCACCTGCGGAAATACCGCGTCATAGGCGGCCTTGTCCGCAAACTGAAGCCACAGCTGGCGCGGAAGACTGTCGAACGGGATCACCTTTTCACAGATCAGCTTTCCCATGGGATCGTCGCCGATGGACGTCCGGCCCTGGATATATACCTTCGCATCCTCTTCCAGGGCATTGCGGTATTTCTCGTAATCCCGCGGGAATACCAGAACTTCCACGCTTCCGACCAGATCCTCCAGCGTCACATAGGCCATCATCTGGCCGTTCTTCGTAGCCTTCACGGAGCGGTTCGTGATCATGCCGCCGATGGTGACCCGGATCCCGTCGGCGACGGCCGCCTTCTCCGTCTCCTCGTCCACGGCGAAATCCGCGGTGACGGCGGTTACGTTGGCGCGCCAGCTCTTCTCATAGGCCTCCAGCGGATGGCCGCTGATATAAATGCCCAGCATCTCCTTCTCAAAAGCCAGAAGCTCTTCCTTCGAATACTCCTCAACCTCCGGGAACGTGACCTGGAAATTCCGCTTATCATCCTCCGCCGCGAAATCGAACAGCGTCATCTGGCCCTCCATGGCGCTCTTCTTCTCCTTATTCTTCTGATCCAGCATATCCGGCGCCACCATGCATTTCTGGCGGCGGTTCCCCGGCAGGGAATCAAGCGCTCCGGCCTTGATGAAGCTCTCCAGGGTACGGCGGTTTACCTCCTTATTGCTCATCCGCTCCACGAACTCATCCATGGTACGAAACGGCCCGTTGGCCTCCCGCTCCGCCACGATGCTGTCTACCACGGAGCGGCCGATGCTCTTGATGGCCGAAAGCCCGTAGCGGATGGCACCGCCGGATACGGTGAAGCCGCTCTCCCCTTCGTTGATATCGGGCGGCAGGATCCGGATCCCCATCTGACGGCAGGTCAGGATATACTCGGAGACCTTATTCGTATTCTCCATGACGGACGTCATTAGCGCTGCGAAGAATTCCTTCGGATAATAATGCTTCAGATACGCCGTCTGGTAGGCCACTACCGCGTAGCAGGCGGCGTGGGACTTGTTGAACGCGTAGCTGGCGAAGCTTGTCATCTCGTCGAAGATCGTGTTAGCGGTCTTTTCGTCGATTCCATTCCGGATGCAGCCGGGAACGCCCTCCTCTTCATTGCCGTAGACGAAATTCTGCCGCTCCTTCGCCATGACCGACGCCTTCTTCTTGGACATGGCGCGGCGCACCAGATCGCTCCGGCCCATAGTGTATCCGGCCAGGTCGCGGACGATCTGCATGACCTGCTCCTGATAGACGATACAGCCGTAGGTGGCGCTTAAGATCGGCTCCAGCTGGGGGCAATCGTAGGTAACGGATTCCCTCGCGTTCTTCCCTTTCAGGTATTTGGGGATAAATTCCATGGGGCCCGGACGGTACAGAGCGATGCCGGCGATGATATCCTCCAGCGTCTCCGGCTTCAGTTCCTTCATGAAGCTTTTCATGCCGCTGCTCTCAAGCTGGAAAATACCGTCGTCCTTGCCGCTTCCGATCAGCTCCATGACTGCTTTGTCGTTGTAATCCAGATCATGCAGGTTCAGCTTGATCCCGTAATTCTTCTCGATCTGTTCGACGGCGTCCTGTATGACCGTCAGCGTCCGCAGTCCCAAAAAATCCATCTTCAGAAGGCCCAACTCCTCCAGCGTCGTCATCGTGAACTGGGTCGTTATGGAACCGTCCGCGGCTCTTGAAAGCGGCACGTAATTGTCCACGGAAGTCCGGCTGATCACGACTCCGGCCGCGTGCATGGAGGAATGCCTGGGCAGCCCCTCCAGCCGCATGGACATATCGATCAGATACTTGACCTGCTCGTCCTCATTGTAAGCGTTTCTCAGATCCGGACTTGCCTTTAGCGCCTTCTCCAGCGTAATCCCCAGATCCCTGGGCACCATCTTGGCGACGGCGTCGCATTTGTTATACGGAATATCCAGCGCCCGGCCCACGTCGCGGATCACGCCGCGGGCGGCCAGGGTGCCGAACGTAATGATCTGCACCACCTGATCCTTGCCGTACTTGCGGACCACATAGTCGATGACCTCCTGACGCCGTTCGAAGCAGAAATCGATGTCGATATCCGGCATGGTCACCCGCTCCGGGTTCAGGAAGCGCTCAAACAGCAGATTGTAGCGGATCGGATCGATATCGGTGATCTCCAGGCAGTAGGCCACGATGGAGCCGGCGGCCGAGCCCCGTCCCGGGCCCACGCTGATGCCGTTGGATCTGGCGAAATGGATGAAATCCCACACGATCAGGAAATAATCCACGTAGCCCATGCTGTTAATGACGCCCAGCTCATAATCCAGCCGTTCTCTTAAAGATCCGTCCGGATCCTCCGGATAGCGCTTCGCAAGGCCCTCATCGCACAGATGGTTCAGATAACTCCAGGAATCGTACCCTTCCGGCACGGTAAAAAGCGGCAGCTTCGTGACGCCGAATTCGATCTCCACATTGCACCGCTTCGCGATCTCATACGTATTGTCCAGAGCCTCCGGCGCAAAGGAGAACAGAGTCCGCATCTCTTCCTCGGACTTGCAGTAATACTGTCCTCCCTCATAGCGCATCCGGTTCTCATCGGTGACCTTTTTGTTGGTCTGGATACACAAAAGAATGTCGTGGGCCGCCGCGTCCTCCGCGTTGATATAATGGATATCGTTGGTCGCCACAAGCGGAACGCCGATCTCTTTGCTCATTCTGAGGAGCGCCTGGTTCACCACCTTCTGGGCCGGGATCCCATGATCCTGCAGTTCCAGAAAATAGTTTCCCTTCCCGAAGATATCCAGATAACGCAGGGCCGCTTCCTTCCCCTGCTCATACTGGCCCCGCTCCAGGAAGCGCTGCACCTCCCCAGCCAGACAGGCGCTTAAGCAGATGATGCCCTCATGGTACTGCCGTAGAATCTCATAATCCACCCTGGGCTTATAGTAAAAGCCGTCCACAAAGCCCTTGGTGACGATCTTCATCAGGTTCTGGTAGCCCTCGTTATTCTCGGCCAGAAGGATCAGGTGGTAATACCGGTCCTCGCCGCGTACATTCTCCCGGTCGAACCGGGAGCCGGGAGCCACATAGACCTCGCAGCCCAGGATCGGTTTGATCCCGACGGCCTTCGCCGCCTTATAGAAATCGATCACGCCGTACATCACGCCGTGATCCGTGATCGCCATGCTGTCCATGCCCAGATCCTTCGCCTTCGCCACCAGCTCGCCGATCTTACACGAGCCGTCCAAGAGGCTGTATTCCGTATGGACGTGAAGATGTGTGAATGCCACTCCCGTCACCTCGTTTCCCGTCTATTTCCATTCTTAGTATAACATGTCCTCCGGACATGCTCCCTCCGGGGGATGCGCACGGTTCGGTCCGGTGTTTTGTCCTCTCTTCGCTCGGACACCGAACCGGCGCGGGTATAATCTCTGTCGAGATTATAACATGTCCTCCGGACATGCTCCCTCCGGGGGATGCGCACGGTTCGGTCCGGTGTTTTGTCCTCTCTTCGCTCG